>NZ_JACFYJ010000041.1:0-74143 GCF_037126505.1 Paraburkholderia bengalensis | reverse complement strand
TGGCGACCGCGGGCCACGACGCGTTGATCGAACGAACGATTTCCGGCAACTCGCTGACGTCGACAAACAGCACGACATTGTCGAACTTCCTGGCCGCCCGCCCGTGAACTGCGTCGATACGGCGTTTTGTCGCCTGTTAGCGCGCCAAAACCATTGTGTGCGCTCGGCGACTTTGCACGACCGGGCGGGAATTTTTCGCGTGATGAGGTTGGCGTGCCCCGATGCGCCGATTTCCTCGTATCGCCCGTGGGTTTGACTCGTAAAGTACGAGATGTCCCTAGGAAATAACGATTGCAAACGAGGCGTTGTCATCTAAACGCCTCCACATCCGGCCAATTGCGATGGCTTCCAATGCATAGGGGCCAAACCACCCCATTTATTGTCGGGCGGCAAGCGGCAAGGAACGATTCAACTCTCGCGAAGCGGGTTGAATATCCGTGCAATTAAGCATTTCGCTCCAATTCCGAACGATGGCTTAACTTGGGGTCGTGCGAAACGCGCTGAACAAATACTCGATCGTGCCAAGGTAGTCGTTGGGTTCTGAACTTTCCTTATCGCCGCTGGCGACGCATTGTCTTTCGATGCCAATTCGAGTTGCGAACACAGCGAGATGGGAACGATCGCGACAGTCACTCCTCGAGAGCTCAACGATTTCGGACATTAGCACCCGATTTCATGCCGCGGGCGCGTGAATCCTGCCGTCTACGCATAACCTAAAACGCATGCGATGCACTCCTCTCGAAGATGCGAGATTGCGAGTTGTCGCGTAAGTATTCGCTGCAAGATTGCCATCCGGCTGAGCACCGTTGCGCGACGGTGTGTCGATGTCCCTTGATGTTTTGCGATCCGATTTACCCGAAAGAATCGGTGGCGTGCAGCGACTCCCGCACTGGCGCGCGAAACGAACATGATCGCGCACTATACCGAGGCTGTTATCAGCCAAGCGAATGACATGCCGGTCGCCCCTCTTTTGAATCGGCGTGCGCGGTGTTCGGATTCCGAATCGTGCAGCTTGGCGCGCGCGGCAATAAAAAGAATCTCAGTCGGAAACAATCGATTGGTCGAGACGGTAATAAAGCTGTTGATGCCTACGATGGAACGGATCACGAATTGAGTCTATCCATGTGTGAGTGAAATGCGTCTTACCCACGGGACTGGAGGTAGTCGATGACGGTTCGATACAGCGAATCTGCTTCAAACCATGCCGACCTGTTTTTCTCGATTGTCATTGCCAACTACAACTACGGGCGTTTCGTTGGCCAGGCCATCGAAAGCGCCCTGACCCAAGATTGGCCCCACGTAGAAGTGATCGTCGTCGACGACGGTTCGACCGACGACTCCGCGGATGTCATTCGTTCGTTTGGCGAGAAGATCACTGCCATCTTCAAGGAGAACGGCGGACAGCGGGAAGCCAACAACCTGGGCTTCGATAAGAGCGAGGGCGACGTCGTCATGTTTCTTGATGCCGATGACGTGCTGGTGCCTGGCGCGCTGCGCTCGATCGCTTCGGTATGGCGAGCCGGCCTCAGCAAGGTGCAGGTGTTGATGCAGCGGGTCGACGCGCAGAAGCGTCCCATGCGAAACGCGATCCCGAAGATGCGAGACGTTATTCCGAAGATCCCGCCAGGACTGTCATCGGAAGCGATTCGTCAATGGGCTTATAAGACCTCTGAGTATCCGACACCGCCGGGATCGGGAAACGCATGGGCACGCAGCTTCCTCGAAAGGATCTTTCCGCTCGACGCAAGTTATGATTCATTCACCGATTCGACGTGCATCGCCATGGCACCCTACATCGGCGACGTCGAGACTATTGCCGCACCGTTGGTACTCTATCGTATGCATGGTACGAACGATAGTGCCATGAGTGCGAACAAGAGCAACTTCCGTCGTGAGGTCGCTCGGGCCATCAAGCGTTACCATGCGGCCTGCAAGGCGTGCACGATGACCGGCCGACCGCCGCCGCCGCTCAACACGCTGTTCGCGGGTCCACATCTGCTTCAGGTGCGCGTCGCATCGTTGCGCCTGACGCCGGAAGACCACCCGCTCCCGGGCGACAGCCGATCCCGTGCCCTGTACGACGCGTTGTCCATTCCATTTCGCGCAAATTTCGAGCGTCCCGGTTTCCGGTTCCTGATTGCGGGATGGAGCATCGCTGCCTTGCTCGCGCCCAAGAACATTGCAAGCACACTGATCCGTCGCCGATTTATATGACGGCACGTCAAGTCCGGTAGATCGTCTTCCGCAGTTAGCGTGGACAGACTTGCAGGGGATTCGATTAACCGTAGCGCTTGTTATCGAAAACCCTTTAAGCCAAAGCGAGACGGTGGTTCCGGGAAGTCAACCGCACGGACGCAGCGTCTTCGTTCCGTGTACGCGTATCGGTCTCCATCTTCCAGCCGTTCTCTCATTCCGTGGGAGCCACCATGAAAGGAATGACCATTGTCATCTGCAACTACAACTACGAGCAGTTTCTGGCAGAGGCGATCGATTCGGCGCTCGCGCAGGATTACATCAACACGCGAGTCGTAGTCATCGACGACGGTTCGGTGGACAGCTCGCGTGCAATCATGGAAGGCTACGGCACGCGCATCAAATCCATTTTCAAGGACAACGGCGGACAGGTGTCCGCCTACAACCTGGGACTCGAGTCGGTTAAAACGGATTACGTGCTCTTCCTGGATTCCGATGATGTGCTTTATCCCGGTGCCGTGACTGAAGTGATGCTGCGCTTCGAAAGGAGCGATGTGGCAAAGGTGCAGTTCCGTCTGGACGTCATCGACGAGCTGAGCAGGTGCACGGGCGTCTACGTGCCTCACTCAGGGATCGACGGCGATTGTCGGAAACTTCTGCTGGACGGGTGGCTCTACCCATCGCCTCCAGCGTCCGGTAACGCATATTGCGTCAGCGCGCTAAAGAAGATTTTTCCCGTTCCGGAAACGGGCATGAACAGATATGGCGCAGATTTCTACGCGATCTATGGCGCGGCTCTCGTCGGCGCAGTGTCGAACATTCCGAGGTCGCTCGGCGGATACCGGGTGGCGCATGGCAATGCGCAAGGCGTCTCATTTGCGAACTCCGACCAGACCGACAAGGCGCCCAAGGCATTCACCTCGCGCTGGGTAACACTGCGTGAAATCGCATTGCGCCGCCTAGGCACACAATTGCCACCGAACTTCCACGATTTCGCGCACGAAAAGGCATATTTCTGGTCGAGTGTCTACCAGGCACCCCTATCGACCCGATGGCACTGGTTGCTTAGGGATTCGCATGCTTATCTGCATACGATCGTAGCGAATCCGTTCTGGAGTTTGAAGAAAAAGATCGGCACGCTCATGCTGTCTAGTCTCTGTCTCGTTCCGTATTCGCCTATCGCCAACTACGCGATCCGTTATATTTGTAATCCACTCGCTCGCCATCGCGCAGATTAGAAGCGGGTGCGCTTACGCAGCCCGCGGCGTTTTCCGCTATTACTGGTTCGCAATCTCGGCAAGGTACTTGGAATCCGGCGGTGCCAAGTTTAGCGCCACCCAAGCGCCACTCAGTTGTTCGCCTGCTACTTATGCGTGAATCGCCTCACTGTGCTGGTAATCAGGTCTACGTAAAAGAGGTCCCCGCCCGGACCGGATTTCAAATCCACCGGTCCTCCCTGCAGGTCCCTTGCAAAGGTCTGTGGCGTGTTGTTGGGCGGCTGCATTGTCCAGATGCATTTCCTGAGAAGATCACCGAAATACAGGGCGTTCTTGAACTCAGGCGGGTAGGTTGTGCTGGTGCCATCAGTGAATCCAAGCGCGGAGATCACACTACCGTTTTGGTCAGCCCCTCCGCCGGAAGGTTTACCGCCGCAGGTTCTTCCTTTGCTGTCTTGAGCCGTTACATAACTCGCATGAGCGTACGCGAAGAACGGTGCAGTGACGCCGCCAACGCTTCCGCAGTATGCGGTCTTCTGGTAGTCGGGTTGAGGAGCCGCACCGAAGTTGTCGTCGGGTGCCCATCCTTCGAAACACGGCCACCCAAAGTTCTGGCCGGCGACGGTTAAGCGGTCGATGGATTCCCAGAGATTCCAACCCACATTGCCGATGTACAGTTCATCCGTCATTCCGGGAAGCCGGGCGAAGCGGAAAGGATTGCGCAGGCCGGTCGCGACGACGGACACGCTTTGGGTCGTCGCGCCCGGGTTCGTTACCCTGAGAATGGTGCCATCCTTGTAGGGCGACACGCCTTGGCTGCGAAACGCCCCCTGCGGCAAATTTGTGCCATCGCCGCAAGCGGTATCCAACTGCCCGTAGTCGACCTGTTCGAAGCTTGCGCCATCGCCGGCACTGACATATAGCGTTTTGTTATCGGCTGCGAAGACCAAGCCCCCGATGCTGTGAGACGTATAGTAAAAACACCACGGTTGGCTGGTGGACCCTGCTGAGGGCAAAATCCTGGTTTCACCCGACCCCGTTAAGAGCGAAAGTTGGCCACCGGTAAGGACGTTTCCACTACACGCTCCTGTCGCAGGACGCGTCGTGTAAAGCACATAGACGTTCCCATCGTTCTGCGGATCGACGGCAAGTCCGAGAAGCCCGCGATCGGAATCATTGCAAACTTCGCTCCCCAGGTCGGCGAACAACGTACAGGTAGGGGTCGCCAAATCGCAATTCCAGATCTTGCCCGCTTTTTCGGCGACGAAAACCCTGGTCTTGCTTCCGTTGAAGCTTATCGCGGCCGGCTGAGTGAGACAGCCTGCGTATAAGATCTGCTCGGTAAAACCACTGGGAAGCTTCGGCTGCGGCCGGGTCGTGGACGTGGGCCGGCATGTAACCGATTGCCCGATAGCAGCCACATTGGGTACAGCAGTGGCCTGAGCGCGCGCCAAATCGACGAATGCCAACAATATGAGCAAGGCTGCCAGCGTGGCAACCACAGGGCTTCGGCATTGCCAGCCTCCTGGGGAGTGCGGCATCTTTTCCTCCTGTTCACGAATTAGTTCAACGCGAAACCATTTAAAGATAGGCCATTTGCTTACGGGCGGCGGACAAAATAGTGACGTCGCCGTCGCACGCCGGGAAGCATGCTGAGTGGAGGATGAGCCGCGGCTGCACGCGCATCTCTGGCTTATGGGACAGGTGTCAGGACGCCGAGCGATGTCTCGCGCTGTCAGCTGCGGTTCGAACCGCTGATTAGAACGGCTCTTGCGGGGATGCAGACCACGCACTCCGTGCTCGGCGGACGCCAGCCACATACCGCGCCGAACTCGTGATCGACGATATTGTCGAAGTAATGCGGCCGGAGTTCGCCCTCATGAAGCCCTTTTGTTCCGTAATTGCCCTCGTCGTACTCACTGCCGGCTGCGCCTCGAGATGGCCATCCGCCGATAATCAGATTGCCCAGCAAATTCCGGCCGACTCGCATGCATACATTCCGCGTGCCAACCTCGGCGCCACACGCGGCGACTCCGCGTCAAAGCCACCGATCCTGAGCGTTGGTGTCAGCTATTCTGATACGCAATTGATCCTGCCTTGGTTTCTCACTGACATCATCAACGCAGTTAATGATCCGTAGCCTATGGGTGATTTAGTGCAATGTGTTGGGACGGTTTCTGACGACGTTGTCTGGAATTCGTATCGAGATCCAGTGCGGCCATTTCCTGGCGTTCGTCGCATTCGTCATGCGGTTGTTCGACGGTGGCGCCGCACCAATCGGCAGCTCCGGTCCTCTTGGTCCATCCCTGCCGCTGAGCAGCGTCGCCTTTCATGATTGTCATCGGCCACGGACGATCACAAGCTTATCCAGCTGGGCGTTCACCGGTTCAGGCAGGTGACCGTGGCATGGCGTATGCGGCTGCAATATTCATTTGCATCGAGGACAACATAGGACGATGTCTTTCGTGCCAGACGCTGATCGGAAGGACGTCCCTTGCCGATCCGCTGAACATCTCCAGCGGGCTGCAGTCGGTGTTTTTGGTACGCCTCGGCATGTCGTGTGGTTCATGGCTGCATCGAAACAGATGGGAACGATCGCCCCGGGGGCTATGGTCGGCGTGTGGATCCAACGTGCCCGCAATACCGAGCAACGAACCAGACAGCGGAACAGACGGGAGGAGGAGAGCGGTGGTGATGGGGGCGGTCGCGATGGCACGTGAGAAGCCGCGATAGGCCCGGCTCGGGGAAGATGTCGATGGGCGCTTGGCTAGCAGGCCACTGATGCCTTCTGAAGTCCGCTCTGTCGTGCGCGGACGAACGTCGTGCGCGGACGAACGCGTCGACTACCGCGGATAACGTGGGCCGGGGGACGATATGCCTGACGCGCGCTTTTTCGTGACGCTCAGCTTTTACCCGACTGCGCAACCAGCGACCGCGCTTTCCGGTTGTCGTCGAGCGTCGTGAATGCCCATGTAAGCTCGAAGGGCGCGACCTTGCCCAGTTGCGTGACTCGGCCAACTGCGCGCACGGCATAGCGCGCGCCCATGTGAAGCGGCTCATATGGCGTGCAGACGGCGGTGTTACGCGCAGCATCCGCCGCCGTCAGCGGCGCAATTTTGCAGGCGACCAACTTTCCCCGCTGATCGCGCAGTTCGAAGCTCCGCAGTTCGATGTGCGCATTCGGGCCACCCGAGAGTGTGATCGGAAAGCCGAGCACCTGACCGCGATAGCGCGCATCGGCCCCCATCGGATCGGGCTGTTCGTTGTTCACCCACGCCGTGGGCACCTCACGCTGGCCATCGTAGGGCCATGCCACCAGTTCGGTGTCGGCCAGTGCGGGCGCGATGTCCGCAAAATCGACGACGGTCACGGAACTGGAGCCGACGAGCGATGCGTCGCCGGCGCGCGCCCAGTCGAACAGAATTGCACCACGGTGATAGGGCGACGCGAAGATGTCCGCGATGGGCGTATCGACCGGACGGGGGCCGCCGAACACAGCGAGCACTTCGCTGGCCCCTTCGGCGGGCGTGTGTAGCCGTACTCGCGTGATCACGTCGACGCCCGTGAAGCCGGGCATCCCTGCGATTTCGTCGTGCGTGCCGACGCGATTCAGATCCAGGTACTTCGCATGCGCCGCCGCGGCTGCGGCCAGCCCGTCGTCCAGCGCGATGATCGGCAAGCCGACCTCTTCACGACGCGCGTTGACATAGTCGAGTGCGGAAGCCTCGCCGACCAGGATCGTACTGGAAGGGCCGGGCGCGTGGCGCAACCGGACAATAGGTCCGTCATACGGCGGTTCCGGATTCTCGACGACGGTCGCCCTGCTTGCACAGCCCGCGAGTGCAGCCACTGCGACAAGGCATGCGGCGATTGTTGTTGTGTGCATCTGAATGCCAATTAATGTATTTGCGACGATCAGTCACCAGGAGAGCGGCTCGAGCAGTGCAGGCACGCCGAACTCGACGAGCTGTGCATTGGAGCGGGAAAAATAGCCGCTCCAGAACTGCTTCAGATCCATCAATGTCTTCGGGTCGCGATAGCCGTTGCGCTCGGCGGTCGATCCATTCGCAGCGGGCTGCATCACGCCGGCGCCGAGCACATACACGCGCGCCGATCCGAAATCGCCGAAGAGATTGTTGTCCTGTGCCTTCTTCAGTTCGACATCGACATTGACGCGCCGCACCGCGTTACGCGCATAGAAGCTGGTCACGCTGGAGTTTTCCAGACCGTCCGTGATAACGAAGACCAGCTTGTGCGCGGCCTTTTCCTGAGCGACGGCGGGCGACACGCTCTTGAGCGCCATCAGGATGTCCGACTGATCGAGGCTCGATGTGCCGGACTTCAGCACCTGCGCGGTGGTCGCGAGCGCGAGTCTCTGGCCGTACACCAGTTGCTGCTGCAAGCACGTATGAAAATCCCGCAGACGGCTCATCACGACATTGCCTTCATCGGCCGCAGGAATCGGACGTTCGATGACGCCCGTATGTAGCACGTTCAGATAGTGCCCTTGCGAAAACGCCGAAAATTCGGCGATGACGAACTTCGTCCCCGGCTTCAGCATCGACTGCACGTTGTCGAGCACCGACTTCTGCAAGGTCGCGTCGAGCTGCACCGTCTGGTCGATCAGCACGTAGATGAGCTGATCGTACGGAACCGGTGGCGGCGCAATCTTGTTCGCCGCGTAGCAACTGGGAACGTCATTCGTCAGGCCCGCGTGAGCGGGCATCACGGCCGACAGCAAGAGGCCGGCGCTGAACGCGAACGAACGCAGTGCCTGGGTCGATCGCCGCATCAGAGGTCTCCGAGGATGTCGTCTTCGAGCCGCGCCTGTTCGGCGGCGGCCTTGCGGTGTGCCTTGAGCGCCTGCACGGCGGCGAGAATCGAACTGCGTCGTTCCGCCGAACCCTCGGCAGCAATGTCGAGAATCACCTTGCGACGCTCCTGATCAGGTTCATCCACGATGCGCTCTGCGATTCGCGCGACGTCGCTGAAGATCGGCAGTGCTTCTGCCGCCTGCGCGACGTCGACAATGGGTTCTTGCTGGGCGGACACTTGCGCGGGTTGCACGACACCGGCGGACACAGCAGCAACATCGCCTTGCTGCGTGTATTGATCAACGGACATGGGAGCCGTTTCCTCGTCCACCTTGCGCCGGTAGTAGTCGTTGCAGCTCAGCTTCGACACGTTCTCACGGTATTTCGGCACTTCGCGGCCGAGATGTGAACGAAGCTCGGTCAACCGCATGTTGCCGCGATCGAGCGCGGGCTTGATGTGCTTCGCCTGGTAACTCTGGAAGCTGGTATGGCCGAAGGTCTGCCGATAGGCATTCTTGCCGTCGCCGATGAACGAACTGCCGAACGCCTGGAAGAACCCGAGTGCCTGCGTGATCACATAGATGATCGCAAGGACGATCGCGCCGGCAATCCCTTGGCTGAACATCTCGCTGCTCAGTTCGTGGTCTACCTTCTGCTGTGCAGCGCGCGACGAGTCGGTTACGTCGGTCGGCAACGGTGCGGATGCATCGAGACCCGGCACGGCGGGGAAGGGATTGCTGCCGCCGCTCGCTGCCAGCTGGCCGTGATCCGCGACATGATTGGTCATCTCGATCTGCAGGCCCTTGATCCGCATCCACGTGATGCCGATCAGAAGAACGGCCAGCAACGTGATGGCGACGACCGGCACGACGAGGCTGCCGCGATCATGCGCGCCTTCCAGTACGCGGCTGCCGAAGCGCACTTTCGGCGATTCGTGCTCGTCGACGTTCTGCTTGTCGCCGCTGCTGATCTTTTGGCCCGTATAGCCTTCGACCGTCGCGTTCACGGAACCGAGTGCTTTTCTGATGGCCGAGCGCTTGTACACCGCGGCGCCTGCCGCGTGAGTCAATCCGAGCAGCCCGACTGCCATCACAGTGGCGATCACATAGCCGATCCAGACCATCTGGTTACCCGTGATTTCGCTGGCGACGAACGGTGCAATCAGCATCCCCGTGCCCGCTGCTTCGGCGATCGTCAAAATGATCAGCGCGACGAACATGACGGGCGACATCGGCGAGCGTCCGTTCTGGTGCGTGATCTTCAGATACTCGCTGGCGCGCTCGAACACTGTCTGGTTGACCTTCGGCAGCTTGTCGATATACGTCGAGCACAGCGACTCTTCCGCGGGAGGCAGGCCGGCGTCTTTCCACGTCGCCACGTTTTCGATGCCGTGTGTTTGCTGTTTCCAGCGGCGCATCTTGCCGACCAGCGGCACACAGACCCAGAAGTCAGCCCACCACAGATCGTCTGTATAGCGTTTCCACACGAAAAAAAAGCGTCACGACGGCCGCAATCAGAAGCGGCAGCGACCACACGATCGTGGAGATAAAAGCCTGGAGAAAATCGGATATCACGTTCGAGCCCCGGAGTGTTGGTTATTGGTTGTTAGCTGGTTTTAACGAAGTGCGAAGTTGCCCGATGCCGTGTAGTCCACCGAGCGGTTCGTGTAGTAGACGTTGCCCGTCGCGCGAGGCTTGCTGAGCGGAACGACGAGATCCATGCACTGCATCGGTCCGTCCACGAAGACCCGATAGAGCGTCGCGTCACTGCCGCGATACACGTTGACGGGTACGCGTGCGGAGTACGAGGGCTTCTGGCTGACGTTGCCGGTGTAGTCCTTGTAGATTTTCAGTTCGGGTTGCGGAACGGGACTGCCTGCATCACTAGGCACGCGCACGTCGAGCAGGGCCACCAGGTTGCCGCCGAGTCCCGCCGCCCAGGGCGCGCCGTAGAATCCCGGCAGATAGTCGCGAACGTTCAGCACCTGGTCGGTGGCGAGATTGCGCACGGCCGATGCGACGTGCGGGCGATCGCCCAGGCACGAGTTGAGTGTCATCGGTGAGCTGGCGTTTGCGTTGCTGATCAGGCTGAAAGTCGACGATTTGGCGGGAGCGGAGCCGAGCCGCACGGGAATCCCGCCGCCCGTCGTGGGCGTGCCGCCGAAGTTGTAGCCGGGTCCTGCATTGCTGGGAGCCGCTGTGGCCCGCGGCTGAGGCGTAGCGGAAGGCGCACCATTGAACGCGACAGACTGGTTCGCACCGGATTCCGTCTTCGTGCTACCCGTGTTGTTCGACTTCGCGACAGGGACGGGTTGCGAGCGGGGTTTGACGGCTTGCCTGCCTGTTGCCGCGTGGTCGGGAGATGTAGAGCCGACCGTGTTCTTGGGCACGGCGGGTGACGGCTCCTCGAGAGGCGCCGTGCTTGTGTTAGCGAAGCGGTAATTGGCCGGGTCGGCCGTCCGTGCGGACAGGAACTGCTGAAGATCCGCTTCCGTCGGGACGTCAACGATCTGCACCCGCTGGTTTTCCTCGCGTCCCTGATCGGTCGCATTCGGGGCGATCGGTAACGTGTCGCCCGCGCCCTGATAGAAGATGTTCTGCACAGGCACGCCTTGATCCACGAACACTTTAGCCACCGCTTTCGCGCGTTGCTGCGAGAGCGTCGCGGCATCGGCGCCGAGTGACGTGTCGTTCTCGTCGGTGTGTCCGACTATCAACACCTTGCGGCCGCCTGCCTGCGCGCGCTGTTCGGGCGTCGCGTCGGGCGGCAGGGCAGCCATCAGTGTTTTGGGCGAGTACTGGTTCGCAATCTGCGCGAGGTACTTGCGCGCCTGTGGCGTCAATTCCGCCGATCCGGCGACGAACTGGTCCGATTTGTTTTCAAGCTGGACGTCCAGGCCCACTGTTGCGGGTCGGTCGGCGGAACCAGCGTGTGGCCTGGCCTGAGTGATGGGCGCCGACGCCAGCTTCAGGCCGTTTGCCTGCGCAATCCGGTATAGCTCGCAGCGGCGCGCGTCCAGCACATGACCGACCAGAAAGCCGCCGCCGGCCCCGATCAGAGCGCCGGCGGCCGCGCCCTTCGCCCCGTGAGCCAGATAACCGATTACGCCACCGGCGACCGCGCCAACGGCAATGCCGATATTGCGGTCATTGTTCGAGCAGGGGTCTTCGCTGTTGAAAATGCTGTTGAACTGGGTTTTGACGGAAGCGGCGACTTCCGGTTGACCGGTTTGCGGATTGATGGCACATCCGGAAACACAAAGAGCCACGCCCAGCGCGATGGGGCTGCGAATCGTCATTCAAGTCCTTATATAGATCCGAAGGCCAGGCCTCTCTACCTGACCGACCAGCAGGCGCCAGACCAGCGTCGATCGCCGGTCTCAGCACACGAGTCCGGGTTAACGGCATAAAGGTCGTGCGCCTTTAATCGCACCCGTGGCGACCATCAACTGGCGCCTGGACGTGGGTCATGCGAATATGGGGCGGCGTGACCAGGGGAGGCTTCTATGCTTACCGTGTGAGGTCACCGTCGCCGAACATTTCTTCCAGGAGGTCACGCAATGTGGTCCGATATTCCTGATCGGCGATCCGCATTGGACGCAATCGACGCCTACGCCGAGGCGGTTACCCAAAAGGTCCTTCCCTTGTTCGACGACCTCAGGGCGCAAGGGGAGGCGGAAGACAAAAGCTTCCGGGAATGGCTACACGGGGAGTGGGCCGAATTTGACATCAACGATGACATGACCTTTCGCTGCCTCCATGAAGCAGAGGAATATCACAACACGCGGCAACTCCTTTATTTCGACGCAATACCTCGGCAGATGCTGGGATTGGCGATGGCTGGGCTATATCACCTCTGGGAACAATTGGCCAAACAGATCGTGTACTGGGCGTTGAGACCGTCGCAAAGCGATCACGAATCTTTCTCAAGCCGGGTGTCCAAAGCCGATTTCAAGGCACTCGAAAAATGGCTAACCTGTTTCACCTGGAATAAAGATGGCACGCCGTTCGAAAGTCAGCCGTTTTACCCGGGGCTGAAGGTGTTGCGCCTCATCGCCAATGTCGTGAAGCACGGTCGCGGAACGGCCGCGCAGGAACTGGAGATGATTGCGCCCGAGCTTTTCAGTTCGAATGAGACCGCTCCGGTGCAGGACCCGGGTTCAGTCGACCTGATGCTTGCTCCTGAGCATTTCGACGCCGCTGTGGCCGCGGTGCAAGGATTCTTTGAGGCCTTGCCCTCAAAACTCGCGCGCGACCGGTTGCCCTGGTACGACCGATGACCAGCCTGTTCGCCGCCACTTCTCTCAACCGCATGGAGGGGTGCACGCTCGCTAAGATCGCGAACACGCCGAATCGTGGTCTCATGAATCTGCGAGCAGCGCGTCCCGCATTGTTCGCAACACATGACCTTGCTCACCGGCCCCAGATACAGCGAAAGCGTATGGCCTTCGCCTTGTGGCCATTCAACCCGCTCCAGCCGATAACCCGTCCAGCAGCCCAGCGCCTGAAGTGCCTTGCGATCGAGCAACTCTGCCTCCTGAACTTCATAAAGTCAGGACTCAGATTAAGCAATCGTCCCTCAAAGCTCGACGGTTTCCTGCGATGAACCTTTAAAATGCTCGCAGCTTGTCCTCGATGTGTCGGAGCCTGGCGAAGAGAGCACCTGCCTGCTAACCGCGGCGCGTAGATGTGCCGAACGACAGTTCGCTGGTATCGCTGCGAACGCCCGTAAAAAAAGTCGCCGTTAGCCGCAGTGATTATGTGGCCGGTGCACAATTCGGCTCACGCAGCATATTTTGATTCTAGGTCGCGGCGAGAAAGGCAACCGCTTTTCCAGCCATCGTGTCCTGTCCATGATGGTGCACAGCGTGATCGAGAAGCCCTTGTATGCTGCCCCGTGTTTCCGTTGGACTGGCGCGGAACTTGAAACCCGAGCTTTGCAGATACTGCGCGCCGTAAGCCTTGAGCCTGGAGAAATAGGCCACGCCACTGTTATACGTCGCGCGGTCGACCACTTCTCTGCCATCCTGGTTTTCGTCTCTAAACAGGTTGACCATTGTCATCAGGCTGCCACAAATGCCTGTGTTGAGCGTCAGCATGGGGATCATCGGACTGGCGTCACAGCCCTCCTGGAAGAAGGCTGTAAATCTATCGACATCGTGGATAATGCCGCCTCTCTGCGGGTCCATGTTAGGTTGAAACTCCAGGCCGCGTGGGCCGGGATCTCGTGTGGCCAGTTCCCGTTCCTGAAGATAGAACTCGCGAGCCTTGACCAGAAACGCGTGGATCTTGCTTTGCTCCCACAGCCGGAACGCGAATTTCACCAGCCACTCGACGCCCGTGACGATGGCCGATACGAGGCTGCCTGCGCCCGGCAAGAAGGAACTCAGCGCCATCGATACCGCACCCTTCAGCGTGCTCCACAGGCCCTGAAACATGCCCTTCTGCATCTCTCCTTCGAGCGATGCCGCGATCAGCTCCGGGTGCCCTGCGTTCAACTGGATGCGTCTCCGTTCGAGCCAAGCTCCCACTTTTTCCGCCGCGGCCCGCAAGGTCTTGACGATCCCCGCGCCGAGATCCATCGCGGCTCCGACAAACGGCGCCGCGCTGGCCAGGCATTGCGTCACGACGATCTTGATCAGTGAACGGACGATGCCGCCGGACAACGTGAATGTCGAGGCCGACGTGCCGAGCAATGCGTTCTTGATTTTCTCGAACGCCCACGTGACGGCGCTCTCTATCTCGCGGCGAAGATTATTGAGCGTCTCCGTGATCGTGACGATTGCCGAGCCCGCCACGGTGGTGGGCAGCATCCAGGGATTGAGGAACAGGGCTGGATCGTCCTTGACCATTTCAAAGCCGGCTTTGGTCACGGGATACGTCCATGTCACCCTGGATTTGATCGGCCCGCTGCCGGCGTTATCCATGGCGGGTCTGACGGTGCCTGTCGGCGACCATCGCCGTTCTCTGCCCAGAGGTTGACTGATGCCGAACGTCTCGTCGAGTGTCTTGCCTGCTTTGGGCAGCGTCTTGATGGCCGTCGAGGAAGTGCTGACGATTGCCTGCGCGGAAACCTCATGTCCTGCGATATCGACGTGCCGGCTCGCCTGAGTGACGCTGTCGAGATGAGCCATGTTCGCAGCAAAACCAGAGCCGATTGCGCCACCCACGGCAGCGACGCCTTCCATCGCAATATTGAAGCAGTTCATGTCGATGTCGATATTGCCCAGCAGATAAAGCACGCCGTAGCGGGAGTGGGGGATATCGAACGACTGGACTCTGTGGCGAGCAGCGGCGGCGGACGGGCGAGCGGGGGCAACCGCCTTCGCCTGCCCGTAGATGTACTCCATCAGTCCACCACTTTCGGCGTTGCGCGAAACCTTTGACCAGTTGCCGCCTTTTTCTGCCAGATAGTCGTCGAGCGCATCGCGCAGAGTCGCTGCCTTGAGCGTATCAAAGCGCGACGTGCACCATGCGGCATACGCGGCATCGACGCGACTTGTGCTTGCGCTACGAGAACTGAAGGTCAGCGCCGTGCGCCGTATCCATTCGCTCGCAGTGACGACTTCCAGCGGCCCTTTTGCGCCCATTTCTTTCCCCGTCTCGCGGTTGTTGATCTAGCCGACTCTCGCCGGCAGCAGTATAGCCGCGACGTATTCATTCTGGATGATCATTTGATGTCCGGTCTAGTCCGGACGCAACGCACTTTTCTTTATCGGCCTGCGGGACATTTTTCCTCGTATTGCAGAGTAATGATCCCAACGAGAAAAAGGATGCGGAGTGCACGACGGGAACCTGAGAATGGGTTTATCGCTCAGGTTCTGGAAGTTCGCGCATTAGCTCTTGCACCCAGCAACGCTGATAGTCGGTGAGATGACGCAACGCCCAGAGGGCGTCGAGCCGGTTTGGCCAGTAAGCGGTCGCAGCGGAAACGCGGCCGAAAACAAAGGTCCCCATGACCCGGTCGAGGTGCGCGATCTCCTGTTCGACGAGTATGTTCGGCTGCACCTCTTGAGCGGTCCTCGCAGCGATGCATCCTGCGTAAAAAGTTGGCGCCGCGAAGGGTACACGGACCACTGCGTGGCAGCAATCACTTACGCATTGGCGTTTTCCCTGGAAGCGGAGAATACGATCCGGATGAGATCGCCTGTTTTTAGGGGGTGAGATATAAAAATCCTGTGCAAATTCAACCAATTGATTTTGTCGCGTATCCAAAGAAACAACGTCGCTTTATTCAGTAACGCGCACTACGCCACTGATGCGATTAATTGCCAGTAAAAGCGCACGCCGCATGCCTGTTTTCGTCGAGGATCCGAAGCCCTGCCTGTTTGCAGAGTCTTTCAAGTTCTTACACCATATTCTTACACCATATGTGGGCCGAAACGGGTTAGGGAGCGCCAACCATTCATCGTACGTTCGTGTTTTTATGCCGCGCCCAGCCGCAATGAAACATGGCGCTGGTACTTGATGTACTTGTCGTTATTCCGGTGAAAAAATATCTCGCGCGCACTCGAAAACTCGTCTTGTAGCTGAAAAAAAGCTGTGGTCTAATCCTGCGTCATTAAAAGGCAGGTGAACAGGTGCCGATCGTGCCTGGTTCAATACCGCCTGAAAAAGAAGTACCGGTTTCTTTCAGCATGGCCAACTACTCCTGACCAAGGTAGAGCTTCTGGCCCGGAAGAAATCGCGGGGGCGAGCGCCATTAACACTGCTACCGGCGCTCGATACGGCAGCCTTCCACCCGAGAAAGGCGCGCCCGGCCTGTCGTAGTGGGTAGCCTGATTCAAAAGAATATTAAAGAAGGGCGCTCAGCTTGACGACATCCTGTCAGCGGGGTCTGCACGCACGTACGCTGCGAATGCGTTCCTGCGCTCTTCGAATCCAATTTGCAAGGTGCCCATCGCTCGCGGGCTATGCGAGCGAGTTGTTTCTTAAACACACTCGTGCTTTTCCGGAGAGGTTCATGTCGAACAGTTTGCAGAAATGGGTAGGACGCAATCGTCCGCCGCGCGTTCAGATCACCTATGACGTAGAAGTCGGCGACGCAGTCGAGAAGCGTGAGCTTCCGCTCGTGGTCGGTTTGCTTGCGGACCTGTCGGGTCAGCCCGCAACGCCGCTGCCCAAACTCAAGGAGCGTCGACTGGTCGAAATCGATCGAGACAATTTCGACGAGATCATGAGCAAGATTGCTCCGCGTCTCGATCTCTCCGTCGCGGACACGCTCAAAGGCGACGGCAACATCAAGGTCGAACTGAAGTTCGAGAAGTTCGAAGATTTTCATCCGGAAAGCATCGTCAAGCAGGTGCCGCGTCTGGCCAAGCTGCTTGAAGCGCGGCAACAGCTGCGCGATCTGCTCGCCAAGCTCGACGGCAACGACGAGCTCGATTCGATGCTCGAGCGCATCGTGCAGAACAGTGAGGAGCTGAAGAAAGTTCAAAGTCAGGCGCATGCCAGCGACGCTCCCGCAGCTGCTTCGGCAGCACCCGCGGCGGCCGAGGCAGCGGCCGAGCCGGCCGCGCCCGCTGAGGACACGCCTGCCGCCTGAAGGCAGCCGACAGAAGCCTGATATGCCCTTCCTGATGGGCGCAACGAACTTTCAAAGGTGATTCAGATGGCAAGCAACACAGCGGCCGGTGCGGCCGCGCGCGAAACCCAGACGCTCGACGCCGCGGGCGCGGAACTGAGCCTGCTCGAACGCATCGTGCATGAAGGCAACATGGCCGTCGAGCCGTCGCAAAGCAGCTACGCCAAAAAGCTGATTGGCCAGCTCGCTTCGCAGATTCTCGACGAAGGCATGCGCACGAGCCCCGATAAGAGCGTCGTCGCGATGATCAACGAACGCGTCGCTGAAATCGACAAGCTGCTGTCGGACCAGCTCAACGCGATCATGCATGAAGAAGCGTTCCAGGAGCTCGAAGCGTCCTGGACAGGCCTGCATGACATGGTCTACGGCACGGAAACGGGGCCGCAGCTGAAGCTGCGTCTGCTGAACGTGACGAAGAAGGAGCTGCTCAAAGATCTGGAAACGGCTGTCGATCACGACATGAGCACGCTCTTCAAGAAAATCTACGAAGAGGAATACGGCACATTCGGCGGCGCGCCGTACTCGCTGCTGATCGGCGATTACTCGTTTGGTCGTCATCCGCAAGACATCGCGCTGCTCGAACGCATTTCGAAGGTGGCAGCCGCCGCGCATGCGCCGTTTATCGCGGCCGCATCGCCCAGCCTGTTCGATCTGAAATCGTTTACGGACCTCGGCGTCACGCGCGATCTGTCGAAGACCTTCGAGAGCGCCGAACTCGCCGCATGGCGCAGCTTCCGCGATTCGGAAGATTCGCGTTACGTGTCGCTGGTGCTGCCTTCGTACGCGGCACGTCTGCCGTATGGCGCGAAGACCAGGCCCGTCGAGAACTTCAACTTCGAAGAAGATGTCGACGGCACCGATCACAGCAAGTACCTGTGGGCGAACTCGGCCTACCAGCTCGGTCTGCGCATCACCGATGCGTTTGCGAAGTACAGCTGGTCGACGGCGATCCGTGGCGTGGAAGGCGGCGGCAAGGTCGAAAACATGGTCGCACACACGTACAAGACGGGCGAAGGCGACATTGTCCTCAAGTGCCCGACGGAAGTGACGATCACCGATCGCCGCGAGAAGGAACTGAACGACCTCGGCTTTATCGCGCTGGTGAATTCGAAGGGTTCGAACTTCGCGACTTTCTTCGGCGGACAGACGACCAATCGCCCGAAGGTGTACAACAAGGACGCCGCCAACGCGAACGCGCAACTGTCGGCGCGTCTGCCGTACGTGCTTGCCGCATCGCGCTTCGCTCACTACATGAAAGTGATCATGCGCGACAAGGTCGGCAGCTTCCAGTCGCGCAGCGATATCGAGGCGTATCTGAACAACTGGATCGCTGACTATGTGCTGATCAACCCGTCGGCGTCGCACGCGCAAAAAGCGCGTTTCCCGCTCGGCGAAGGGCGCGTGGACGTCACGGAAGTGCCGGGCAAGCCCGGCGCATACCGCGCGACCTGCTTCCTGAAGCCGCATTTCCAGATGGAAGAACTGACCGCGTCGATTCGTCTCGTCGCGGAACTGCCGGCAGCGGCAGCCTGATGATCCGTCGCGCGCGGCCCTCGCGCCGCGCGGCAAAGCAAATACGTCACCTATTGATAAGAGAGATTCATGGATACCGTTCTTCTTAAGATCAAGGACATCAAGGGCAATTCGACGCTCGACGGCGCGACGGATCAGATCGTGCTGTATTCGTATTCGATCGGCGTGTCGATCTCGATGAACCGCGACGTCGGCAATACGGAACGCACAATGGGCCGTCCGAGCTTCCAGGAGTTCAGCCTGAGCAAGGCGACCGATCAGGCCACGCCCGCGCTGTATTCCGCGTGCGCTGCTGGCACCAAGCTCGGCGATGCAACGATTTCCATCGGCCGCAACGAGAACGGCAAGTTCATGTCGCTGCTCACGTACACGCTGAGCGACGCGATGATTTCGTCGATTTCGACGAGCGGCGGCGGCGAGTCGGCAGATACCTTCTCGATCAACTTCTCGAAGATCACGACCGTCTACACGCAGCAGAACGTCGATTCGACGAAGAAGGGCACGGCCTCGTTCGGCTGGGATCTGTCGAAGAACGTTTCTGCGCCTCCGGCGGCCTGATCATCGCGGTTGCGCCGGAATCCGGCGCTAAAGAAGCGTTATTTGGAGTCATCGCGCAATGCCGGCAATCGTCAGCGGTTCATCGATGCCACTGTTCGACCGCCTCGCCGCCAGCGGCGAGGCGCAGCTCTCAGGCGCCGATGCGCTGCGGGAGTCGGTTGCGCGCGAGCTCGGCAGATTGCTCAACACACGATCGCGCCTGACGTTTGAACAATTTGCAGTCAGCGACGGCACCGTACTCAACTACGGCGTGCCAGACTTTTCCGAGAGGTCGTTGCATTCCGGTCCTGATCGGGACGCAATTGCCGCTGTCGTCAGACGCGCGATTACGCTGTTCGAACCGCGCCTCGCCAACGTCACCGTGGGCTTTGTGTTCCCTTCCGATCACTCGACGCACGCTGTGCTGACCATCGACGCAGAATTGCGGTCCGGCAACAGCGTCGCGCACGTCGCTTTCGAACTGACGACGCACAGTCACACGGTCAGCGAGGCCCGGACTGCTGCTGAGAGCTGACATGGCGCCCGACGACATCCTTCAGTACTACAAGCGCGAGCTCTCGTACCTGCGTCTGCAAGGTGCGGACTTCGCTCGCCGTTACCCGAAGATCGCATCGCGCCTCGCGCTGCACGGCACGGAGTCACTCGACCCGCACACGGAGCGGCTGATCGAAGCGACGGCCTTTCTTGCTGCGCGGGTTCACCGCGATCTCGACCAGGAGTTTCCGCAGGTCGCATCGGCGTTGCTCGACAACGTGTGTCCTTCGCTCGTGCAGCCTGTGCCGTCGATGACGATCGCGCAGTTCGATCTCGATCCGACCCAGGGCAAGGTAACAGCCGGGTTTCTCGTGCCGCGTCACACGGGCCTGCAGGCGCGCACGGAAACAGGCGAGACATGCCGTTTCCGCACGGCGTGGGACACAGTGCTGTGGCCGGTGAAGCTCAGTCACGCCGCGTTCGGCGACGATTCGACGCTGCGTCTCACGCTGGAATGCTCGCCGGGCGTGGACTTTTCCGAACTCGAACTGAAGCATTTGCGCATCCACCTCCACGGCGACTGGATGGTGACGATGCCGCTGTATGAATTGCTGGTGTCGGGCGTGGCGGATGTTTCCGTTCGCCCCGAAGGCCGTGCAGCCGCAACGCTGCTGCCGGCGCGCGCGTGGCGCGAAGTGGGCTACGCAGAAACCGACGACGTATTGCCGCGTCCCCCCAACGCTCAGCCGGCTTACTCGCTGATGCAGGAGTACTTCGCCTTTCCACGCAAGTTTCATTTCTTCGATCTGCATCATCTGGAAGGGCGGCTCGGATCAGGGCGTCGCTGCGAGATCGTGCTTCATCTCGACCGCGCGCCGCGCGGCCTCGGGATGTTGCGTGCCGAACATTTTCAGCTTGGCAGCACGCCGATCGTGAATCTGTTTTCGCAGACGAGCGAGCCGATCGTCGTCGACCATCGACATTACGAATACAGGCTCGTCGCCGACCAGCGGCGCGAGTCGATGACAGAAATTCATTCGATTGCGTCTGTGGTCGCGTCTGACCCGTCGTCGGACCGGGTGACAACGGTGCCCAGTTTCGCCGCTATCGATCACATCGACACGAATGCCAGCACCGTGTTCTGGTCGGCGCGGCGCGAACATAGCCTGCGCGAGAACGTCCTCGGCACAGACATGTTCCTGAGTTTCGTCGATGCCACCAACACGCAGTCCGAGCCAGGCGCACCCGTGGTGTACGCGAACGTGCTGTGCACCAACCGGCGGCTGGCCGAACACGTGCCTGTCGGCGCACGCATGATGGTCGAGAAGGTGTCGCAGAACACGCGCGTGCGCTGTCTCTATGAGCCTACCGCGCAGCGCAGCCCATCGCTCGGAAGCGAGACCCTGTGGCGGCTGATCTCGCTGCTCACGCTGAACTATCACTCGCTGGTGAGCGGTGCAACGGGACGGGCGCGGTTGCAGGAGATGCTGCGGCTTTTCGCATCCGATGGTACGCGTGAGCAAGACCAGATTCGCGGCATCCGCAGCGTGCAAGCGCGCAGCGTCACGGCGCATGTCGGCAGTGACGCGTGGCGCGGCTACTGCCGCGGCACTGAGGTCACCGTCGAGTTCGATCCCGAGACCTTCGTCGGCGGCTCGCCCTTGCTGATGGGCGCTGTGCTCGCGCGTTTCTTCGCGATGTACACGTCGGTCAATTCCTTTGTTCGGCTGGTAGTGCGCCGTGGAGACGAGATATGGAAGCAATGGGAGCCGATGACGGGCTGCCAGCAGCTGCTCTGATCGCCCGTCTCAAGGCGAACCCCCAGAGCTTCGATCTGTTCCAGGCGATCAGCCTGCTTGAACGGGCTGCGCCGTGGGCGCGGCCGCTTGGGCGCGGCAACGGTCTCGGCGAGGCTGTGCGTCTCGTCGGCCACGTTTCGCTCGCGTTCGAGCCGAGCGATATCCGCAGCGTGCAAGAACATGCCGGATCGCGCGGCGGTCACCACGCTGACGTTGCGGATGAACATGAGTCCGCGTCGCGCGAGCGGCATGGCGCACACGACATGCACGCGAGCTATACGGTGACGACGCCCGTCCTTACGCTGGCAGGCGCGAACGGACCGCTGCCGATGGCCTATACGGAACTGGTGCTGGCGCGGCGCGCTCAACGCGACACGGCGTCGGCGGATCTGCTCGACATCTTCAACCATCGCTTTCTGTCGTTCCTCTATCGCAGCCGCAAGAAGCACGCGCCGGGATTGAACTGGCGCTCCCCGCACGGCTCCGCACTCGCGGCGGCGCTCGATGCGCTGAGCAACCTCGGACTGCGTGCGGGCGCGAATGGCACCAATCGCGGCCCGCATGGCGAACACCTGTGGATGCGCCACGCGGGCCTGCTAGGCGCCGCGCCGCGTTCGATGATGGGCTTGTGCACTTTGCTTGCCGATCGCCTCGGTCTCGAGGTGCGCGGTGCCCAGTTCGTCGGCGGCTGGCGTGAAATCGATCCCGCCGATTCGCTGCGCCTCGCGCGCGCCGGTTCCCGCACGCCACGTCTGGGCGGCGCCGCAGTGCTCGGACGCCGCACGTGGGACGAAGCGAACGGCATCTGCATTGAGTTTCCCGAACTGACGAAGGCGCGCTTCGAAGCGCTGCTACCCGGCGGCCAGGATCACGCGATGGCCGCGTGGCTCATCAGGTCGTATCTGCAGCAGGACTTCGATGTGCAGTTCGTACTGCATCTTGCGCCGCAACGTGTCGAATGCGCGGCGGGCGGCTTGCGTACGGCTCGGCTCGGCTGGACCTCCTGGCTGGGCGGCGCGAATCACGACACTCACACGCCGAAGCCGGTGCGCCTCGCCATGCGCGAAGCCGCTGCGCCCGCGCCAACGAATCTCTGAGAACAACGCGCATGGACATCGATATCCGAACCCTGTTGAGCCGGCTCAACCCGGAATGCAAGCTTGCGATGGAGCAGGCCGCGCAACTGTGCGTGCGTCAGACGCATTACAACGTCGATGTCGAGCATCTTCTGTTGACGCTGCTCGAATCCGATGCGCCGGACCTGCGCGCGATTCTCGCGCACTTCAGCATCAAACCTGAAGCGCTCACCGCGCAACTTCAGAAGGCCGTCGATCTGTTCAAGCGCGGCAATGGACGCACGCCCGCGCTGTCGCCGAATTTTTCTCCGCTTTTCCAGGAAGCGTGGCTGCTCAGTTCGATGCTGCTCGGCGAACAGCAGATCCGCTCGGGCACGCTCGTGCTGGCACTGCTCGAGGTGGACGGTCTGCGCGGCATGCTGCTCGAGTCAGCGCCCGCATTGCTGAATATTCCGCGTGCGAGCTTGCGCGAGCGCCTTGGCGCCGTGCTGGCAGGTTCGGCTGAAGATGCCGGCGGCACGCAGCCGGGTTCACCGGCGGCGCCGGAAGCAGGACAAGCCAATGCAACGCCCGCTGCTGCGCCCCAGGCGCAAGCGGCGATGCCTTTCATGGCGCAAGGCGGCGCGAGCCAGGGCCGCAAGACTGCGCTCGATCAATACACCGTGGATCTCACGGGGCTTGCGCGTGAAGGCAAGATCGACCCCATTCGCGGACGCGACGCCGAGATCCGGCAACTGATCGATGTGCTGCTGCGCCGCCGTCAGAACAACCCGATCCTGACGGGCGAGGCGGGCGTCGGCAAGACGGCCGTCGTCGAAGGTTTCGCGCAGCGTATCGTGCAAGGCGACGTGCCACCCGCGCTGACCAATGTGTCCGTCCGTTCGCTCGATCTTGCGCTGTTGCAGGCAGGGGCCGGCGTGAAGGGCGAGTTCGAGAACCGGCTCAAGTCGGTGATCGCGGAGGTCAAGTCGTCGGCTGTGCCCGTGATTCTTTTCATCGACGAGGCTCATCAGCTCATTGGCGCGGGCGGCAGCGAAGGTCAGGGTGACGCGGCCAACCTGCTGAAGCCGGCGCTCGCGCGTGGCGAGCTGCGCACGATTGCCGCCACGACATGGGCCGAATACAAGAAGTACGTGGAGCGTGATCCAGCGCTCGCGCGGCGCTTCCAGGTCGTCAAGGTCGAGGAGCCGAGCGAGGCCGTCGCGATCGACATGCTGCGCGGCATGGTGCAGAAGCTCGAAGAGCATCACGGGGTCGAGATTCTCGATGAAGCGGTCCGCGATGCCGTGAAGCTCTCGCATCGCTACATCTCCGGGCGGCAGTTGCCGGACAAGGCGATCAGCGTGCTCGATACGGCCTGCGCGCGCGTCGCGATCGGTCAAAACGGGTTGCCCGAAGAGATCGAAGCGCTCGGCCGCTCGCTCGATACCGCCGAAAACCAGCTTCGCATCGCGCGTCACGAAGCCGCCATGGGCGCCGAGCGCGCCGACGCTATCGCTGCCATCACGAAGCAGCTCGAAGACGAGCGCGCGCAGCACGCACGCCTTGCCGAAAAGCTCTCGACGGAAAAGCGCGCGGTCGAAGAGGTGCTCGCCTGGCGCAAGAAGATCCGCGCCTATCTGGCGGATCAGAGCGGCGCGGCGGAGTCCGAAGAGGGCGAGTCGCTGACAGCGAATCTGTCGCGGCTGGAGAAAGGCCTCGAAGCCGTGCAAAACGACGAGCCAATGGTCCCCGTGTGCGTCGATTCGGAAACGGTCGCGAAGGTGATATCCGGCTGGACGGGCATTCCCGTCGGCCGGATGCTCGCCGACGAACTGCATACGGTGCTTTACCTGCAGGACAAGCTTGCCGAACGCGTGGTCGGACAGGATGAAGCGCTCGACGCCATCGCGCGCCGGGTGCGTACGTTTCGCGCCGATCTCGACGATCCAGGCAAACCGGTCGGCGTCTTCCTGCTCGTTGGGCCGAGCGGCGTCGGCAAGACGGAGACGGCGTTTGCACTGGCGGATCTGCTGTACGGCGGCGAGCGCAACATGATCACGGTCAACATGTCCGAGTTCCAGGAGGCGCACAGCGTCTCGGGACTGAAGGGCGCGCCGCCGGGGTATGTCGGTTACGGCCGTGGCGGCGTACTGACGGAAGCGGTGCGCCGCCGCCCGTACAGCGTCGTGCTGCTCGACGAAATGGAGAAGGCGCATCCGGATGTGCTGGAACTGTTCTTTCAGGTGTTCGACAAGGGCGTGATGGAAGATGGTGAGGGCGTCCCCATCGACTTCAAGAACACGCTGATCCTGCTCACGTCGAACGCGGCGCAGGACGTGATTACGGAAGCCTCCCGCGGCGGCCGCCGCCCGCCGCCCGAAGCGCTGATCGAGAAGCTGCGTCCGGCGCTGCTCAGGCAGTTCAGTCCGGCGTTTCTCGGGCGGCTCGTGCTCGTGCCGTACTATCACCTCGGCGACGCGCAGATCAACGCGATCGTCAATCTGAAGCTCGAACGGCTCGCGCAGCGCTTTACGCGCAACCACCTCGCGCAGTTGACCTGGGACGCGGATCTCGCCACGCTGATCGCGCAGCGCTGCAAGGAAGTCGACAGCGGCGCGCGCAATGTCGACCACATTCTGACGCAGTCGGTCCTGCCGGAACTGGCGCGCCAGGTCCTCGAGAGAATCTCGATATCGGAGCCGTTTGGCGGCGTGCATCTCACACTGGGCGCGACGGGCGACATCGAGTTCCGCTTCCTGCCGAAGGAGGCGTAAGCGCATGTCCACCGTGCCCAGCCAGGCGAACTGTTTTGCATCCGTCTCGACACCGTTCGGGACGGACGTGCTGCTGCTCGATGGTTTCGGCGGACGCGAGGCCATCTCGGAGCTGTACCACTTCGATCTGCGCATGCGCTCGACCAACAAGGCGCTCGATCCGCAGCAGATCGTAGGCAAGAGCGTGACGGTGACGCTGAAAGACCACACGGGCGCCACGCGCTATTTCAATGGCATCGTCACGCGCTTCGCCCATGCGGGCGCGGACGTGCAGTACGGTTTCTATTCTGCGGAACTGGCGCCGCGCCTGTGGCTGCTGACGCTCGGCCAGGATCGCGTCATCTGGCAAAACCAGAGCGCACTCGACATCGTCAAGCAGGTGCTCGGTGCCTTTGGCGTGACCTTCGAGGACGGGACGAAGCACGCTGGCAACTATCTGGTGCGCGACTATTGCGTCCAGTACGACGAAAGCGCGTTCCAGTTCATCTCGCGCCTGATGGAAGAGGAAGGCATTTTCTACTTCTTCACCTTTGCGGACGGCGCGCACACGATGGTGCTGGCGGACGACCCATCCGCACACGAAGCGACGACGGCCGGCACGCTCTATTTCGCACCCGATTCGAGCATCGGTCCCCAAGCACAGCGACTCAGCGCATTCGAAATGTCGCGCGGCGTAGTGGCCGGCGAGCATATCGTCAGCGACTACGACTACACACAGGCGGCCACCTTGCTGTCGTCGTCGAAAGGCACGTCGAGCATTCCGACCGGGTCGCGCTTCACGTTTCCCGGCAAATACGTCGCTGCGTCGCACGGCGACCAGATCGCCGGAACGCTTCGCGAGGCGCACAACGTCGGGCAGCAGACGGGGCACGGTGAAGGCGGCTACTACGGCCTCACGGCAGGCACCACCTTCACGTTGAGCGGCCACCCCGACAGCGCGCTCAATGTCAGCTACGTGGTACGTGCCGTGCGCCACGCCGCTTCGAACCTGATGTATGGCAACGAGTTCGACGTGTTTCCTGCCACCGTGCCGTTTCGCGCGCCGCTCGTGACACCAAGACCCGTCGTGTCGGGCACGCATACGGCGAAAGTGGTCGGGCCGTCGGATGAGGAGATCTGGACCGACGCCCAGGGGCGCATCAAGCTCAAGTTCTACTGGGATCGCACGCCCGATGCCGATCAGAACAGCTCGTGCTGGGTTCGTGTCGCGCAGGCATCGGCGGGACCGGGCTGGGGACATCTGTTTCTGCCGCGCATCGGCGAAGAGGTTGTCGTCAGCTACGTCGACGGCGATCCCGACCGCCCGCTCGTGACAGGTTGTGTTTACAACGGCACAAACGCGGTGCCCGTGACCTTGCCGTCGATGCAGACGCAAAGCGTGATCCGCTCCCGTTCATCGAAAGGCGGCACGGCGGGCAATGAAATCCGCATGGAAGACAAGCTCAATTCCGAAGAGCTTTACGTCCATGCGCAGAAGGACATGACCGTCGAGATCGAAAACGCGCTTTCGACCACGGTCAAGGCCGGCGCGGAAACGCACGTGGTGCAGAAGGGCGATCGCAGCGTCGAGGTCAGCGAGGGAAAGGAGACGCATACCGTCAAGGGTACGCGTACGGTCGACGTGACGGGCGATGAGAGCCACACGAACCACGCGGCGTTCACGCACAACGTCAGCGGCGATCACACGCACAAGATCGACGGCAACTACACGTTGAAAGTAGGCGGCAACCTTGTGATCGAAGTCACCGGGTCGATCAGCATCAAGGCGGGGACATCGTTGGCGAGCGAGGCGGGCACGTCGCACGCAAGCAAGGCGGGCACGACGCTCAGCAACGAAGGCATGACGGTTTCGCACAAGGCCTCGGCCACGCAGACGGTCGACGGCGGTGGTCAGCTCGCCCTCAAGGGCGGCATCGTCCAGCTCAACTGAGAACGCCCATGTCGACGCCAACGCTTGCCGGCAGTTTGCCGCCCCGTACGGACGAGGTCGAAACCGTCGTGGTCGAGACGCATGACGCAGAGGGCAACCTCGTCAACCGCGCGTCGCTCGCCCGGGGCGTGCCGCACGGCGAAACGGTGAGTTATGCGCCCAACGGCACCGCTCTCTCGCGCGCGAACTATGTGCACGGCCTGCTCGACGGCAGTCTGCGCATTTTCGACGGACAAGGCCAGCTGGTGCAGGAGGCACAGTATCGCAAGGGCAAGCTCGACGGCGTGACATGTTTCTATCAAGCCGGGCGTCTTGCGAGCCGTAATCACTATGTGAGCGGGCTGCTGCACGGCGAGAGCGCGACGTATGCGCCTTCGGGGCTCGTCACGTCGCAGATGACATACGAGGCGGGAAAACTGGAGCGCGAAGCCGTGTTCATGCACGACGGCGTCGTGGTGAAGCGTGCGCGCTACAGCAAGGGCAAGCTCGAAGGGGAGACGCGTGAATATGCCGCCAACGGAGCGCTGGTTCAGAGCTCGCCGTATCAGGCGGACCTGCTGCACGGCACCGTGCGCCGCTTTGCACCGGACGGCACGGTGATGCAGGAACGGCTCTACCGGCAGGGTAAGCCGCACGGCGAGTGGCATGCGCCTGATACGGGCACGCCGCAGGCGGGCAGTGCGCGCGGACCGCGTCTTGTCAGGAATCTGGAAAAGTGGGTCAGAGGATAAAGGCAGGGGAAGAGGCAGATATGGGGATTCAGGTGACTTCGGGCACCACGCTGCAATGCAGTTTCGGCGTCGCGCCGTCGGCATTGCAGGTGCTGCCCGTCAACCGGGTGATGTGCGGCGCGCCGGCGGCCAACATCATGGACTGCGCGCCGATGGTCAACATCATGCCGTTCGGGCAATGCAGTTCGATGGCCAACCCCATGGTGGCCGCCGCCACGGCTGCCGCCCTGGGCGCGCTGACGCCGATGCCGTGCATTCCCGTCACGCCCGCGCCGTGGGCGCCCGGCTCGCCGACGGTGCTGATCGGCTCGATGCCGGCGCTGCAGAACTCGTCGAAGCTGACCTGCGCGTGGGGTGGCGTGATCCAGGTCGTCGCGCCGGCGCAGTTCACCACGATGACCGCCTGAACGCGAGGAGACCATGCAATACGTTTTTTCGATGACTTCGCGGATGGTGACGATTGCCATCACCTGCGCAGTCCTGCTGTGCGTGCTTCTGTTTCTGCTGGGTGTGGAAATCGGCGCGCGCATGAATCATTCGTCGCCTGCGACGGAAACGGCCACCTACGAGGCACGCGTGTTGCCGCCCGTCGCCGCCACCGCTCCGCCCGCTGCCGTCGCGCAACCGTCATCGCCGGCTACCGCGGACATCGCCGCGCTTCCCGCTTCTTCGACTCCCTGAAATCGGTAATGTCATGTCGTGTTCTCTTTTCACCCCCGTCTGCAACGATCCGCGCGTGATGCATGGTTGTCGGCGCGCGCTTGGCAACTTCCTCACGGGGGTTGCGTTGCTGGTTGCAGGCGTGACTGCCCAAAGCGCGTCCGCTGCAACAGCGCAGCCGGTTGGCGCGCCCGCCGTGGCGGCACCTGCCAGCGCGCCCGTTGTCACCTCGACAGGTCTCGTGCAGATGCCGGATGGCCGCCTGCTTGCACCCGAGTTCGCGCGCATCATCGGTCGGGGGGAACTCGTGGTTGCCGTTCTATCCGTCGATCAGCCGCCGTTCTTCGAAGAGCATGACGGCAAGCTCACAGGGCTCGATATCGATCTCGCCCGCGAAATGGCGGCCAAGCTCCACGTCAAGGTGCGATTCAATCGCGATGCACACACGTTCGACGACACGGTGAGCCTGCTCGCGAAAGGGCAGGCAGACATCGCAGTCAGCAAGCTATCGCGGACGTTGTCACGCGCGACGGTGATTGCGTTTAGCACGCCCTATTTGCGCCTGAAACGCGCGCTGCTGCTCAACCGCGTGAAGTTCGCGCAACTGGCGCACGGCCGCTCCGTTCCGGAAGTGGTGCGTTCCTATGACAGCACCATTGGCGTAGTGGCGAACTCGTCATACGCGGGTTACGTGGTCAATAACTTCCCGCACGCGCAGGTTCGCAGCTACGCGACCTGGGAGGATGTGCTCAAGGCACTCAATGCTGGCGATGTCACCGCCGCGTATCGCGACGAGTTTGAAGTGAAGCGGGTTCTCAAGGTCGACCCCACGGCGTCGCTGCGGTTGCGCGTCGTGACGCTGCAGGATCTCGAAGACACGCTCGCCATTGGCGTCAACGTGAACGAGCCGGCCCTGCTTTCGTTCGTCAATCAGTTCCTCGCTGATCGCAGCACGAAGCTGGACGTCGGTACCGTCCTGCAAGCCGCCGATCACTAACCCATCTAGCGCGCAAAAGAGAACAGAACAATGAATTCCAGCAGGATCTACGCCTTTGTGCTCAATCCGTGGGTGGTCATCGGCAGTCTCGCGCTCGGTGGCGCTTTCGGTCTGTTTGCACCTGAGGCGTCGCAGAAGCTCGGCTTTCTCGGCGACGTCTACGTCGATCTGCTGAAGATGACGACCTTGCCGTTCATGATATCGGCGGTAATCTTCAGCTTGCAGCGACTCTTTCGCGACGGCGGCACCTCGCGGCTGCTGATGCGTGTGGTCACGGTATTCCTCGGCGCATCGCTAACGGTTGCGGTTGTGGGCGCAATCGTGCTGCTGGTCATGCATCCCGGCGCAAATATCTCGACGGCAACGATGCAGACATTCGGCCTGATGGTGGGCAGCGACAGTTCGTCGAGCGACACGGTGATGAACCTGTATGGCGCCGATTTGCCTCAAAAGACGCTCAATTTCTCCGACGTGCTGACGAGCCTCGTGCCGACCAACATCTTCGCCGCGCTCGCGAACGGTGACGCACTGAAGGCGCTCGTCTTCGCACTGCTGTTCGGTCTTGCCGTGGGGCGGGTGCCGGAGCGTATTTCCGTCGGGCTTAGCCAGTCGCTGGAAACCATCTACCACGCTTGCCAGAAGCTGATGCACTGGCTGAGCTACGCCTTGCCCCTCATTCTGTTCTGCATGAGCGCCGCACAGTTGGGCAAGTCCGGCGTCGGACCGCTGCACGCGATGCTGCAGTTCGTGCTGGCGTTCTTTGTCACTTCGGCGCTCCTGCTGGTGCTTGCAGCCGTCATTATCTGGAAGCGTTCGACGCATAGCCTCGGCAAGACGCTGGACGCATTGCGCGCGCCGTTTGCGCTCGCACTGGCTACCCGCAACAGCGCGGCGTGCATGCCGAGCATGATCGAAAGTCTCGTCGATAACCTCGGCTTCGCCCGTTCGCGCGTCGAACTGCTCGTGCCGCTGACGATCTCGCTGTTGCGTGTCGGCCCGATGGTCTACTACGTGTGCGCGACGCTTTTCATCGCCCAGTTGTACGGCCATTCGCTCGGCGTTGTCGAGGTCGTTACCGTGCTGCTTGCGTCGGTGCTGGCGGGATTCGCTTCAGCAGGCATGACGGGGCTCGTCACCGTTTCGCTGGTGGGTATGACCTGCTCCTATCTGCGACTGCCGTTCGAAGCTGCGTTCATCCTGTTTCTTGCTGTCGATCCCATCTGTGACATGCTGCGCACGCTGATTCTCGTGATCGGCAATGCGGCTGCGGTTTCCGTCATCTGTCCTCGTCCGCTGAAGATCTAGGACCCGCCCATGGCACTCATCGGCATTCTTGGCGGCATGGGGCCGCTTGCGACCGTGGACTTCATGGACAAGGTCGTGCGGCTCACGCAAGCGAGCCGCGACCAGGAGCATCTTCCGCTCCTGGTGGCGAACCTTCCACATATCGCAGACCGTTCGAGCGCGATTCTCGGCAATGGTGCCGATCCTCTGCCAGCGCTGCTCGCGGGCATCGACATGCTGAACAGGAACGGCGTCGGGCTGATCGCGATTCCGTGCAATTCGGCGCATCACTGGTATCCGCAGATTCGTGCGCACAGTGCTGCCCCCGTGCTGAATATCGCCGAAATCTGCATAGCGGCGGTGCCATCGACAGCACGACGCGTCGCTGTGCTCGCGACGGGCGGCGCACTGGTGTCCGGTTTCTATCAGCGCGCCCTCACCGAACGCGACATCGAACCCGTCACGCCCGATGAGACGGTGCAGCCGCTCGTCGCCGCGTGCATTGACGAAGTGAAGTCCGCAGACCTCGATGCCGCCGCAGCACATCTCGAGCGTGCTCTCACGATGCTCGCCGAACAGGGCGTGACGACGGCGTTGATGGCCTGCACGGAAGTCCCGCTGGCAGCGCAGCGTGTCGCCGCATTGCCAATCGCGTTGATCGACAGTTCGCTCGAACTGGCACGTGCCACCGTCAAGTATGCGTGCGAGCGCGGCTGGAATCGCCCGCAATGAAAACGCTTCGCACGCTCTCGCAAAGCACGCTCGGCCTTATCGTCTGCCTGGCGGTGGGTGGCCTGTGCGGTGTGTTTGCCGAGCCTGTTGGACAATTCGCGTATTTCGTTGGTCAGCTGTATCTGTCAGTCGTTAACATGGCGGCGATCCCGCTGCTCGTCGTGGCGACATTCTTCGGCCTCCGTCAGGTCATCGCGTTGCCGAAGCCGCGCACGCGGGTTGGCACGATCGTTGGTCTTGCGCTCGGGCTCGTGGTGGTCAGCGCGATCGTCGGCACGCTCCTGGGCGTGCTCATCATGCCGGGCGAGCACCTGTCCGCAGCCGCGCATGCGCACCTTGGCGAACTCGTTCTCAAGAGCGCCAGCGATGCGGAAGAAGTGCGCGTGACGTTGTTCGACCACGGCGGCGGCAGCGATGAAGCAGCCAACGGCGTATTCAGCATCGCCGATATTTTCCCCGACAACTTTTATCGCGCGCTCGCGGAAGGGCGCTCGCTCGGCATCCTGACGGGCACGCTTCTGTTCGGCATGGCGTTCGCCGCGCTCTCGCGCGAGAAAACAAAGATGCTGAGCAATGTGTTCGAAGGTGTCTATCGCTCCCTCGAAACGATCATCGCGCATGCGAATCTGCTGATCCCGGTGCTGGTGCTTGGCGTTGCCGCCAATCTGACGTCGCACACGCAAAGCGCCACGCTCGGTGCGATGAGCGGCCTGCTGCTGTGCTTCGCCGTGTCCACAATCGTGCTCTCGACGGTGGCAATCGGTACGATCGCTACGCGCGCGGGACAGCCGTTCCTGCGCGTGCTCAGCAGCCTGAAAGCGCCGCTTCTGATCGGACTCACGTCGGGCAGCGCCACGGCGCCCATTCCCCATACCATCGAAGCGATGAGCGGGCGCCTCGGATTCAGCCGAGGCGTCGTAGAACTGGTCGTACCGTTCGGCTCGGTGTTCGTTCGGGCTGGCTCAGCGTTGTACTACACGCTGGCGACGGTGTTTGTAGCCAACCTCTACGAACGGCCGCTTGGGCCGGGTGAGATCGTGGTGATCTGCGCCGCGTCGGTGATCGCTGCATTCGTATCGGCCGGGCAGAACGGTGTCGCGACGGTCGGCTATACGGGTCTGGTGCTGTCGTTGCTCAATCTGCCCGTCGAGGCCGCAGGCATTCTTCTCGTCACGGTCGATCTGATCTGCGAGGGGCCACGCAACGTGTTGAGCCTGCTTTCGGTGTGTACGGTGATCGCACTCGTCTCGGCGGGCTTGCCATCGGAACGGGCGGCCGCCGTCGATACGCGAGGCACAGTCGTCGAATTGAACCCGGTGTTGCGCTTCACGTTCACGCGCGGACAGCTGGTGCTTGCCGTGGGCTGCGTCGTGATGGTGGCGTCGCTGATCGTGGTGATGGGAATGGGAGTGGGAGCGAGATGATCAACGGTCGGATGCGCGCATTCACGCGCGACTGGACGCGCTCATGCAGGCAACTGACGAAGGGCACAACGGGGCTCCTCGCAGCAGTGTGCCTTGCTGGGGCGCTCGGAGGATGCAGCGTCCTCGGGATGAGCGGTGAGAAGGCGAAATGGTCACAGGTGACATTGAGCGCCAGCGACGAAGTCAACAACAACAGCGCTGTGGCCGTGGACATCGTCCTCGTGAGCGATGACGCGTTGCTTGCCCGCATTGCCGAGATGCCGGCCTCGAAATGGTTTGCGGGACGAAACGATCTCGTGAGTACCTACCCGAAGAATCTGCGGTATCGCGGCTGGGAGATCGTGCCGGGCCAGCGCGTCGAGGTGAGCGGCGATGATTTTGCCGGGCCACGCGTTGCCGGCGCATTTGTGTTTGCCAATTACGAGGGTCCAGGCGCGCATCGCGCGCGGATCGAGCACTTCAGCGGCCACATGGTGGTGCAGCTCGAAGGCAACAACTTTTTCGTTCTGGATGCGAAATGATGCATGACGCCAACATGGCGGTGACCGACCGTATCGAATGGTTCGAGGGCATGCTGCTCTCGCCGCAGCATTTTCAGCAGATGGCGTCGCGTGTCGATTCTCTGGTTGCATGGCAGACGCTTGCAGCCGCGCCGTTCAGCTGGGGCGTGCGGCGTCTCGTGTTCGACCACGGCCTGTTGCCCGCCGGGCTGCTGCGTGTACTGGAACTCGACGCGATCATGCCCGATGGCACGGCCGTGACCTGGCACGCGGAAGCGGAAGGCGCGGTGCGCCTTGAACTGGCGCTCGAACCGTTCGCGGCCGCGCTCTCGAATGGTCCGATCGATTTCTACCTGGTGTTGCCTGTAGCGGCCACGATGCGCCGCAGCGCGCAGATCAAGCGATTCCGTTCGAGTGCGAGCGCACCCGTCGAGGATCAGGTTTCCGATGCGCCGCCTGTCGATATCCCGCGGCTGATGCCCAATCTCGCGCTCACGGCGGGCGAACTGCCGTCGGCGATGCACGTCTATCTGCGGCTTGGTTCGCTGTACAAGGACAACGAGGTGGTGCGGCTCGGCGAGCATCTGCCGCCGCTGCTGGAAGTGGCGCGCGACAACCCGCTTTGGACGAGCGTGGCGTCGCTGCTCGGGCAACTGCGCGGCAAGGCTGCGTTCGTCGCGCGGCAAACCGCGAATCCCTCGTCGAAAGTCGACGACCGGCTGACGCAGCTGGAACTCAAGGACCGCTTGCGCAGCCTGCTCAGTGCGTTGCCGTTAGCCGAAGCGACGCTGCGCACGCCGCATCTTCATCCGCTCTCGCTGTATCTGTCACTGGCGGCGCTCAACGGATCGCTCGCGATGCTCAAGCCGGGCGGCCTGCCGCCCGTGCCTGCCGACTACGATCACGCCGATCCGCTGTCGGTATTCACGCCGCTGTTGCGCTCGCTGCGCGAATCGATGTCGGAAGTCAACGAAGAGTATCGCGAGCACAAGTTCGAATTCCGTCACGGCGCATTCGAAATCTCGCTGCATCCGGACTGGATCGGCGAGCGGCTCGTGGTCGGTCTGCGCGGCCAGTCGGATCGCGATCTGCTGGCGTGGATGGACGGCGCCGTCATCGGCTCGCAGTCGGTCTATGCGTCGTTGCGCAGTCGCCGTGTGCTCGGCGCCGCGCGGCGAGGCATCGATTACGCCGAGGATCTCGGCTTGCGCTCGGGCTCGGGCTACCTGCTGTTCGAGGTTCAAGCCGAGCACGCGCTGGTGCTGGCGAGCGAACTACTGGTGATCGGCAACCCCAACGAAGGTGCGAGTGCGCAGCGGCCGCAGGAAATGCTGCTGTTCGTCAAGGGATGACACGCGCCATGATGGCGATCACGACAGCGACCACATACGCGCACACACAGGCAACGATCAAGGCAACCTGAGCATGGCACGCAACCGACCCGAACCCGAAGAAGACGATCTCGTGACGGAACAGTTCCGCACGTTTCTCGACGAGCTCGTCAGGGCGCAGACGCGATTTTCCGAGTTGCCCGATGCCGACCCGGACCTCGCCGCGCAGAGCATGAGTCGTCATCTGCTCGATCTGCTCGAAATCCAGACGCTGCAGTCGCGGCGTGACAGCACGCGCTTCGAGATGGAGACGATCGCCGACGCCCGCTATCTGAAAGCGGTCCTCGCCGACGAAATACTGCTGAACTCGCAGTGGTCCGGGCGTGATCGCTGGACGGGCTATCTGCTCGAATCGACGCTGTTTCGCACCAACGTCGCCGGCGATCAGATTTTCCGTCGCATCGAGCAGCTACTGTCGGACCGCGAGCCGTCGGACCGCAATCTTGCGCGGCTCTACCTGTTCGCGCTGGCGATGGGCTTCCAGGGGCGCTTTCGCGATACCGACGCGGCGGCGCGTCTGCGCAGCTATCGCGAGGAACTCTACGAGTTTGTTTATCAGCGCCGCCCGGATCTCGGCGGACGCGAGCGCGTGTTGTCCGAGGCCGCTTATGGGAACACGCTGTCGCACGTCGCGCCGCGCAAACTGCCCACCGTGAGCCGCTGGACCGTGATTCTGATGCTCGCCGCAGTGTCGCTGCTGGCGATTTCTGAAATGCTGTGGCTGTGGCAGTCGTGGCCCGTACGCGACGCGCTGCATGCCGACCCGGTGACGGGGAGAAGTTCATGAACGTTCGCTGTTATGTGCCAGCTTTCGGGCCTGACGCTGTGCCTCCGATGCAGTCGCCCGGATGCCTGTCATGTGTGGGAGTGCGTCCATGCTGACAAGCAACCTGTTTCTGCTTTCGGTCGCGCTGCTCACACTCGTGGTATGCGTCGTGCTGGGCGCCGTGCTGTATTTCGCGGTCCACGGTTCGCATGCGAAGCCGCAAGCCGAGCGCAAGATCGTACGTCTGCGCTCGGACTCGCTGCGCAGCGCGTTTCGCCAGGCAGTCGAACTGATCGAAGGCAATATCGCGACGCGTGCCGAGCGGTACAACATTCCGTGGATCATGATCCTCAACGAAGGAGACGATCCACGACCGCTGCCGATCGCCCAGGCGGGCGTGGCCAGCGTGCTCGGTGCTGACGCAGCGAGCCCCGCTGCGACGCAAGGCATCTCGTGGCATTTCTTCGACCGTGGCATCGTGGTCGATATCAAGGCGGCCTATCTCGGTTCGCCGGATGACGATGGCGATGGCAAGCCGTGGGACGAGTTTCTCAGCCTGTGCCGCAACTACCGGCAGCAACGGCCGTTCGATTCCGTTGTGATCACGGTGCCGGCCGCCACGCTGCTCGCGGACAACACGGATGCGCGGCTCGAACTCGTGCGCCACGCGAAGCTCGCGCATCGCCGTCTCTGGCTCGCACAGAACCGCTTCGCGATGCGCTTTGCCGTCTACGTGGTCATCACCGGTTGCGAGGCGTTGCCCGGCTTCTCGACCTTTGCGCGTGCGCTGCCCGAGCCGATGCGGGCCAGCATGCTCGGCTGGTCGTCGCCATACGATCTCTCGACGACCTATCAGCCCGACTGGGTCGACACGGCGATGAACAGCGTGATGCGGTCGGTTTCGGATGCAAGCGCCGAACTCTTCGCACTTGATTCGGCACATCTCGACGCGCGGCAGTTCCTCCAATTGCCGTCGCGCATCGATGCGATGCGTGCGCAACTGCAGCTCTACGTGGATGAGTTGCTGCGCGCGAGCGCGTATCACGAACCGTTCTTTTTCCGTGGCATCTACCTCACAGGCGACGCGAGCGAATTCGCGCAGTGGAGCGTGACGCAGGGCGGGGATTCGTTGGCGCAACTCGAGGCGTTGCCCCCGGCATCCGGGTCGCAACGCGACAGTGTCATGTTGTATGCGGAGGGCGCCGCGGATGAGCTCGCCGATGCCAACATGGGCGACGGAAGGCAGGAACCGGGCGGCGCAATCAACAACCTGATGTTGCAGCCTGCGTTCCTGCGTGACCTGTTCGAGAAGAAAATCTTCCTCGAATACGGACTGACGCGCCCGTCGCGCTCGCAGCATCTGACACGCCCCGTGATGAACCGCGCGCTGCGCTGGGGCAGCATCGCGTTGCTCGGTGGCTGGGGCATCGGTCTGGTCGTCGCTACCGTGCAGCTAGGCCATCGCAATGGCGAACTCGTCGCCGCGCTCGCCTCGCTGCGTCGCGATGCAGGCGAGCGCGCCGCGGCTGCGCAGCAAGGCCAGGAACTTCCCGCCGACTGGTATCGCCGCAAGGCACTGGCGCTCATCGTGCTGAACCAGAATCTGAAAACCGACAGCACGTGGACGGTCTTCATGCCGGGCTCGTGGAGCATCGTCGACGATCTGAATGCACGCGTGAAGGAGCGCTTCGAGCGGGAGTTCGGCGAGATCGCCGTCGCCGCGCTCGAGCGGGAGATGTATGCACGGGTGAGTCAGTTGACGGGCGTCGGGCGCGATCCGAGCACGGGACAGCTGATCGCGGGCGACGACTGTACGGCGCCAGGCGGCATGCGTGCCGATGCCAGCGCTGCACCGAGTCTTGCCGTCGAAGACCTGCCGCAGATGCGCGCATTGCAGCTTTACGTGAACAACGTCGACCAGTTCGACGCCGCGTTGCAGGCGCTGCAACGGCTCCAGCATCCTGCCGCTGATAACGCCGACGCGTTGCGTCTCGTGGTGCGCTACGCGCTGGGTGCGGAGCTTCAGGGCAACGTATCCGGGAGCCTGCCGTATTTTTATCGCGAGCCAAATGGACTGACGGCTGCGCGCACGTCGGGTATCGATCTCGTGCCCGTGCAACAGGCGCTGCGCTGTACGCTCGACAAGGGCGCACAGCAGGTCGATAACGGACTGTTCACGAACAACCCTCTGCTGGTCGCTGAGCGTACGGTGACGGACAACCTCAACGCGCTTTCCGTCTCCGACGCAGGCGCCAGCGACTTCCCGAAACTCACGGCGGGCTATCGGGCGGTCGTGACGGGTATCGATGCGCAGCGCGATCTGCTCGCTTCGGGTAAGGGAGGGTGGCTGCATCAGGCGCAATTCGCGCCGGGACCGGTCTACGATCGCACGCTCATGCGCGCCGCGCAGAACCGGCTGCTCGGCGCGGACCTCGCGGCACAAATCCGTCAACGGGACGACGCGGGCTTCCAGGCTTTCCGCAGCGAACTGGCGCTGCGTTTTGGCGGCACCAATAGCGGAATCGTCTGGAGCGACAAGGATGCGCGCTACAGCATCTCGCCCGATCGCGCCGCCATGCGTGACAGTTTGTCGAACCTGTTGAACCAGCCGTTCATGGTCGCACCGCGCAATCGCGAGTTGCCGACCTTGGCCGACGGCTCGACGATTGCGTGGGACCGCACGCAACTCGACCAGGCGCTGGCGCTTGGCGACGTACGCAAGCGCTTCCTTGCCGAAGGCATGAACACGATGCCCGCGGCAATGCGCCCCGCGATCGAAGAGGCGCTCGATCTGCAGTTCGCGCGTCTGATTCTCGATCAGACGGCGGCTGCGGCGACCGTGACGACAGCGCAGAGCGATCAGGACAGCGCCGCGTTCGACGCCGCGCGTGGGCGTCTCGCGCGCATCGAAGCGCTGCTGACCGAGCTGGGCGCAAACGCGCAACTCGAAGACCTGCACATGCTCGTGTCGGCTGACGCGATCGCGCATCTGCAGCGCGTCGACAATGCGCTTACGCAGTCGGAGCTGTACATGACGCGGCAGGATAGCGGCAACGATGGCGCGCGTAGCGGACGCTCGCCCGTGCTGGCCGCGTTCGGCGTTCCCGACGCCGCTGCGCTCGCACCGTATCTGGACCAGCAGGCGGCGCGGGCGTTGTCGCTCGGCAAACAGGCTTCCGTGTATCTGGCCGCGCTCGACGCGAGCAGTGCGACAGCACCGCTGGTGCAACGCTGGCAGGCTATCAATCGCGATCTCGAACGCTACCAGCTCAAGAATCCGAACAGCAGCCTGTTGCGTCTCGAACAGTTCGCGCTGTCCGTAGCGGCAGACCCGGGGCCGGCTGGCTGCATGTCGAAATTCACGGGGCGGCCTTCCACGAATGGTGAAGGCGACTACTTTGCGATCCTGCACGCGCGGCTCTATGACCGGTTGCTTGCACGTTGCAGTGAGTCTTACGTGTTCGACCTGCGCCAGCGATGGGCGAATTTCGCCTCGGCATTCAACGAGACCGTGGCCGGTCGTGAACCTTTCGACAACAGCAGCGTAATTCATGTCGCTACACGTGCGGACACGGTATCGGCCGATTTCGGTGAGCTTGGGCAGGTGCTCAAACGATATGCGCCTGTATCGGAGGCGTTCCATGCAACGCGTGGCAATGCTGCGCAGGCGAGCGTGGCGGGCGGCAAACTGCGCCAGTTCATCGACAATTTCGATCAGGTCAGAACGCTGCTCGCGCCGCTGTATCCATCCGACGACGGCGCGCCCAACGGCTACGACCTGAATGTCGAGTTTCGCGCCAACCGTGGCGGAGAGATCGCGGCCAACCAGGTGATCGACTGGACGCTGACAGTCGGCTCGCAAAGCATTTCGATGAATGAAGCGCCGCACACGGTGCACTGGGACTACGGCACGCCTGTCTCGCTGATGCTGCGTTTTGCGAAGGATTCACCGCTCACGGCAACGGCCGACCCGCAGCAGCGTGCGCTGTCGACGGATGGCCGCACGCTGACATGGCAGTTCTCCGATCCGTGGGCGCTGATTTCGTTCATCAACCGCCAACGCGTCGCCGATACCAGCCCGCGCGGCGACAGCACCGCGCAGTTGCTGAAGTTCGATTTCCCGCTTGGCACCGTCGATCCCGCCAATCTCGCTCTCTTGCCGAAGCAGGCGCACGGACGCGTGTTCGTGCGGCTTGCGCTGATGCCTGCTGGCAAGAAAACACCGTTGCCGTGGCCCGGCAGCTTCCCGGTGCGCGCACCGGACTGGACCGCGTTATGAAACAGTCATATCCGATGGATGTCGCTACCGGCCTCGAAATCGATCTGGAGGCGCTACTTGCGCCCGTGCCGGAAGGGGATGGTGCAGGTGTGTCGCTGCGCTATGAACCTGTGTACCAGCAGATTCGCGATGCCCGCACGCAGGACGATGCAAGCGTGCCGATGGGGGAATGGGAACGTCCGCTGATCAAGGCGGACTGGAAGTGCGTCGCGGCGCTTGCAACGCAAGCACTCTGCACGCGCAGCAAGGATTTTCAGCTTGCAGCCTGGCTATGCGAAGCATGGACCCATCAGCACCGTATCGAAGGTTTCACGGCGGGCACGCGGGTAATGGCGATGCTCGCGGAGCATTACTGGCAAAACGCATGGCCCGCGCTCGAAGAAGGCGACGCGGATGCGCGTGTCGCGCCGTTCGTCTGGCTCAACGACACGCTTGCCCTGGTGCTGACCTTGTATGTGCCGCTCCTCACCATCGAAGGGCGCGAGCCCGCACACGTGAATCTGGACGAATGGCAACGCGTCATCATGGAAGGCAGTGATGAAGACGGTGCCGAACTCACGCGAGACCTGCTCGACAAACATGTCACGCAAGGAGATAACCTCGCGGCATTGACAAGGCTGCATCAGCAGCTCGAGATCGCGCATGAGACCTGGCGCGGGTTCGAACGTCTGCTCGACACACTGCTGCAACACGATGCGCCGCATCTTGGGCGTGTGACAGACGTATTGATGCGGCTTTCGCGTGCCGTAACCAGCCTGCTGGGCGACCGTGCAATGCCTGTGGCGCCACCGTCGCCACAGCCGGACGTACCGGCGATTCCGCCAGACAACGTTGCGCATACGAGGGCGGAGCGGCCGTCCTGGGAGAACGGAATGAGTGATGTGTTGCAGGATGCACCGGTCGGATCGCAGTCTGCCGTGTCGCGCGAGAAATCGGCTTTTGGGGGCATCGAGAGCCGCGCTCACGCGTATCAGCTGATCGAGCTGGCGGCGCGCTATCTGACGGAACACGAGCCGCACAGCCCCACGCCATTCCTGCTGAAGCGCGCGGTGGCCTGGGGTCAGATGTCGCTGCCCGAACTCATGCGTGAGGTTGTACGCACTGACGGCGACATGTCGCGGTTCTTTGCGTTGCTCGAAGTCGACTAGTCCGCTCTGGTGCATCGGGCGTGCCGCTCGCCACGTCATTCACATTCCGCGCAGGTCGTTTGAGCGCGTCGGATTCATTGAAAACAACTCGTCGTCCGCTCTAGCGCGGGCGGTATGGAGAGGCTGCGATGGCAGTAGGTTTCGAGTTCGCGACTGGCTGGGATATCTACAAGTTGAACGACGGAGTCAATCCCGTCCACGGTACCGCTATCAACGACCAGTGGATTGCGGCGAACACCACGAGCTACCCGAAGGCTGCCGTCGTGCGAGGTGGGCTGGGCTGGTCGATGACGGTCGACGGAACAGAAATCGAATGGGTGGTAAAGGAGGTGGAAGAGAACGCGGCGGGAGCGATTCAGCTGACACAGGTCATGAACGACCTGACGCGTTTTGTGGGCATGCTCAACAAGCGCAACATGCAAACCTTCCTGACGGCGGCCGATTTCCCGATCGGCACTTTCCGCGCGCCTAACGACCGCTTCATCATCCATATCAAGCAGGACATGCGGATGAAGCCAATCGAGGCTATCACGCAAGTGACGGGCGGTATCCGGCTGGCACGCGTGCGCAAGCTTTGGCGGCTACTGGCCGATCCAAACTCGAATTTCGCGAAGGTGATATTCGGTGGCGAAGGCACGGGTGCTCAGGGATATGCAGGCCTGCTCAAGCCCATCATCCTTGACCACACGAACATGTACGACCCGAACTGGCCCCGTCACGAGCCGAGTGCGAAGATGCGTGGGTTACTGACAATGATCATGACCTACCTCCGGCGCGGCTACTCGCCGACCCAGCAGGGCGTGGGGGCAGTGAAGTACCTTTTCCTGCTGATGTCCCGCACCAGCTTCGGCGCGCTCTTCAAGGACCTGCCGGCGGAGGAGCAGATGCACTACCGCGGCGCTGAAGGAAAGGCGCAATGGGTCGAGTATGTGTGCACGCACCTGATGTCGAGAATGTCGAACATGCCGGCGACGGGGGTCGATCCGGACGGAATGGTCGTCGAACGTAAGATTACCGACCGTGGAAACCTGTCGACCGCGCCAGTGACGCTACCTATCACCCGCAAGGCGTGGCTGGAGGGGATGGTAGACGGCAACGACCTTTTGAGCGCGGCTGCGCACCCGTTGGGCGGCGACGACAACGATCTGTGGGCGGACAGTAACCCCGAGCTCGGTCATCGTCTGCGCGGGCTTGCGGGGTTGGGTGACAAGATGGATAGCGTGATGTACGGAGGGCGTGAGAACAAGGCGGCCATCATTGAATTTCGCGCCAGGCAGGCCGCACTCGAATATTCTCTGTGGCCAGGATACGCCGCGGCGATGCACAGATTCATCACCGAAATCAACGAAGGCGAGCGGCATGGTGTGATAGACCTGGCGCCACTTGCCTAAGAGCAAATGTATTGAATTGAGGTGCGTATTCATAGCGGAAGCTAAGCGCGCAAACAGCTCGTGTCGCGGGGATGCCTTCGTCAAACCATGCCAGTCGGGCGGACCGGACTAAACTTGGGAAAAAGCACCTTGTCCTGAGTGCGCGTGGCGTGGAAGGCGGCATGGGCGCTAGTCGCATCGTGCGCAGTTGCGAACTCGATAAAATGCCACCGCTTCCCGGTATGAGGATCCCTGAAGTCGAGCGGATCGTGTGCAACGAATCTGGGGAGCGCGCGGAACTGCTTGCGGACCTCCTTATGCTCAGAATTCGTCGAGCAACCGATGCCAAGTACCACAGCCTCGTTACGGACTGCGAGTATTGCGCTTGGCTGGATATTGCCTTTGATCAACAGTTCCCGGGTACGCAAGACATCTCGCATTCCAAGATATGCCTGCCCGGCGATATCGTCGGTGGTGTGGTGCGCGTTGACGAGGACGTCGTCCGGTGAAGCATGGAATGAGGGGTCCTGAAACTGCGCCCGCGCAGCACGCGGTGTGTGAAGGTCATAGATCAGATCATCGTTCACCATTGCCAGGTCTACCGTCACAGCGCCGTACAAACTATTGAACGCGTATCCACGCGTTGAAATTGCAGGGTGGTTCGATACTCCTGTTGAGACGAAGCGCTTACTGCCTCCCCAGCCGCGCGTATGTGAAAGGATTTGTTGAGCTATTGTCAGGTCGGTATTCACGACCACTGCATGCATGTGGCCACCGATCTCTTTTTCAATTGCCTGATCGTTTTGCAAGACAGCCATTAAGGGAAACCCTCTCGCGAGGTTCATCGCGTCAAATCCGTTCAGTCCGCGACTTACATATCGACGCACGAAAGTGCGAGTGTGGTTGACGAATATATAGTGCCGCTTGTGCGGATCATCGCGGCGATAATAGATGTCCTTTCCATTTACCCGTCTCGCGCCTGTTGTCACGAACCTCGAATCCTCCAGAAAGATCATGCCGATTTTCCGCTTGATCCCTCCTATTTTCCCGAAAACGTTATAACTGTTGCCTATCCGCTCGAGTTCTACGTTTCCATCCGTATTGCGCATGATGTCCTGCAGAAGTGCGGGCCAATCTCCAATATTCAGGTAGCGCTTCTCATACCGGTGAAGAACCTCGTGTACTTTTCGTCCACGCACACCAAGTTCGGCCTGCATCACGCGCAGTGCAAGTCCGCTTTCGGCTTTGCGGATGCTCTTGTCATCACTAAACGCCGCCGAAAGATATGCAATGATCGGATCGAAGGCGCGGTCGACATTCCGGGCCGGTACGAAAAGATATTTATCGCGCATTTTCTCTCTCTTTTTCTAGGAATTTTGGCTCACGCTACAGGCATAACATTACCCAATCAAGTCATTGCGAGCAACGCGCAATCAGCGGGGCTCGTTGGTGCATCGATCGGTGCCTCCTGGTCACGGTCGCGCGCGTGGAATGCCGGTGCGAAGGACCGCGCCACGTATCTGGTTGCCGGCAGTCCCTCTGCCAATGCGCCTGCCTCCAGGAAGACCGCGAAGCCTGGTAATCAAGTTGCTACTCCCATAATGAAAGATCCCGACCTTCGGTGCGGGTTAAGGCCGACCGCCTACTCAGGCGATCGGCCACTTTTTGCTTCCTGCGAGCAACGAGAGGACGACGAAGGATCATGATGAAAGGGCCGAACGTGTGCGGTACGCCACCTTCGTGATTTTGCGCGGGCGCAGAAGTCGTGATAAAAGAGCAGTCCGCGTCAGGCACGGCGCCGTTGGCGCGTAACATCAAATCAGGACATTCAGGAAATGGCAACAGGTATTGTGAAGTGGTTCAATGACGCGAAGGGATTTGGCTTTATCACGCCGGACGGTGGCGGGGAAGATCTGTTCGCACACTTCTCGGAAATTCAGACGAGTGGCTTCAAGTCGCTTCAGGAAAACCAGAAAGTATCGTTCGAAGTAAAGCAAGGCCCCAAGGGCAAGCAGGCAGCGAACATCCAGCCGCAATAAGCTCTTCAGGCGATGCGGCGAACTGGATGGCCTGTTTGTTGAGGCCATCTGGTTTCTGGAAGCGCCGGCAGCTTAAGGCTCGTAACGACGACGATCCGGTCCGCGGGGCTGCGCCACGAACCGACGCTTTCCCGAAGGAAAAATATCAGACAGTTGGGGACTGTATCCCGCCTATTTGGGAGAGGACCGGCCGTTACGCCCGGATTCATCGCGTCTTTCGTTGCCAGTGTGCAATCCACTGAAACTCAAGAGCTTGTCATAACAGGACCGTCTGCCGCAAAAGTTTCAGAGCTTTGAGTTCATCCAATCGCCCCGTACGGGCTTTACCTGCCAGCGTCTTGCGCAATGCTTCCGCAATCGGACCGATGCCGTGAAGCCCAGCGGAGACAGCGCGAACAACAATGTCGCGATCCCTGAGCATGCCGTTCAGACGTGGTCCGTCGCAGACTGGCAACGCTCTCACGTTCAGGTCGTCCATCAGTTTTTCCGTTTCGCTTAAGGTCTGCGTCGGTCCAATCGCGGCGGCGTCTCTTGTCGTTACATCCGATACTGCAGTCATGGTGTTCCCGGTAATCGCCATCATGGCCCGGTTGCCAAAGCATCGCCCGTTCCTCGCATCTCAACGGAACGACTGCTGGTTTCGCAGCACCTTCAAAGATTCGAGATGACGGTACTCGTGAACGTACTCCCGCCCACGCGCGCTTTCACGCTATCCCCTGTGAAGCGATCGGTCTGCCGGACTCGAACGCCGAGCATTTAGCGAGCGTGCGGCGTGAACCGTGAGGCGAGCGCGTCGCACCGTTCGCGCCGCGCTAGTCTGGCTGATGCAAGAATGCACGGAATAATGCGGCCCCATCGGATGTTCTGAATTAGACATCTGAACGGAGGAACGCGACATGACCGATGATAGCCGTAACGCCAGGCCCGCGGAAATCAGCCCCGATTCCCTTACACGAATCGCCAGAAAGACCGTTTCCAAACTGCGCGCACGAATCGCCGAAAAGCCGCAGCAGGACATGTTCGGGAAAGGTGAACTTTGGCGCAGACATCAAAGCGAAAACGAACAGATCGAGGCTATCGATAAGCTCTCGCGAGCGAATCTTGCCCGCCTGCGGGCCAACCTGAAGATGCTTCGCCCCCTCGAGCACGACTTCGTTACGAAGTTCGACAAGCGGCCGTTCTACGCGACCCACTTCACACCCGCCAAGCGTGACCGAGACGGGGAAACCACGTTGTATTCGCGCAAGAAGCTGATCGAAAAGGGCATCACTTTCGATCTGACACATTCGCAGGCAGCCGATCTCGCCGAGGCGGCCAACGACGACTACGTATTCTTCTCGCTCGAATGTGGCCGCACGCCCAAGAAGACCAGCAGCCGGTTCGGGGACGTGCTGTACCGTTTCGATCTTCAGTCCTCGCGGGTCGGCTCGCGCTTCGAACATGCCTGGCTGAGCCTCAACGACATGGTCGCGCCTGCGAACAACGGTCTCCAGCGTCGCGTTCCCGGACTCCCTGAAAGCGATTACCTGACGGTCAATAAGGCGGTCGACGATTACAACAAGCCGACCTATGTCTTCTCGGGCGGCTCGATGATGGTGGGCGTGGCGTTATCGATCGTAGAACTCACGCGCAAGTTAACCCCGGATTCCCAGCGCAAGCTCCTTTCAGCGCTATCCGACGATGACACCGACAAGACCCTCAACGGCCTGTTCAGGCCGGAACTCAAGCTCGCACGGTTCCTGATCACCGACGATTTCGAAAGGCATCTGGATGAGAGCAGCGGCGCCGCACCGCCGTCGCCTGTGCCGACCTACATGGACACCCTGGACGCGTACCACGGTGGAACCCATCGCGGCTCGGATTCCGACTCCTCCTCGAATTACAGCCAGGAATCGATGGAATAGCCTGCGGGGCTCGGGTGTTATGAAAGGGCCAGCGCAAGTCTCACCAGCGCGGCGGCTTCGAAACAGGGATTCAGGAGAGCACGAGATGAAAGGACTGTCACGCACTATGCACGCCTTGAGCGGCGTCACTTTCATCACCGTCGCGTGCGGCGCGGGCGCACAGGCAGCGTCGATCGATTTACCCGATGCCCAGCCGCTGCTGCGAACGACTGCATCGGGCGAACAGATCTATTCATGTGAATATGGAGCGGATCACGTGCTCGGCTGGGTATTCAAGGCGCCGCGTGCCACGCTTTCCGATGAGAGCGGCGCACCCGTCATCGAGCATGGGGCGGGACCGTCCTGGCAAGCCGGGGACGGCAGCCGGATCGAAGGCCGCGTGCTTGCACAACGTCCGGGCAAGGCGCCGGGCAGCGTGCCTGAATTGCTTCTCGAAACGCGCTCGACGGGCACGCCGGGATTGCTGGCTTCGGTGCGCCGCGTGCAGCGCGTCAATACGATCGGGGGCGGAAAGCCGCAAACGCCGTGCACGCAGGAGCACGAGTCGGCCGGTTCGCCTTATACGGCCACCTACATTTTCTATCGTTAGCGGATCCCGTTGAGCCCGCATCAAAGTATTTCGCTGCCAGACAATTAGGGTAGCGAACGATAGCCATTGGCTGGGTCTGATACCTTTCATCCTAAAGCTGATATGAACAACGAGCTCATTACGCATCAGAGCTGGAATCGCTGGCTTTCACCGCTCACGGACGATGCCCCCTGCGGGCCCGACCTCGAGTACGACCATCAGTTTCGCGAGCTGGAAGAGGCGATCAAGGGCCGCCCGGAAGCAGAGTATGGCGCGACGCTCGTCGCCGCAGTGCCGGCCGACTGGATCGTCGTGGACTCACTCGGCACGGCGCTGATGGAGCGCACGCGGGACCTGCGTGTGATCGTGCCGCTGACGCGTGCCCGTCTGGCTCGCGAAGGCGTCGAAGGACTGAGCGATGGACTCGCCCTCACGGTCGCACTGCTCGAACAGCAATGGCAGCACGTGCATCCTCAGCTCGATGCTGGCGACGCGGACGATCCCACCGCGCGCGTCAATGCGCTTGCCGCATGGGTCGATCCCGCTGGCTTGCTTGCCGAACTGGCGGACACGCCGCTGCCCGGCCAGGGGCAGCCGGTCACGCTGCGCGAATGGGGATACGCCAGCGGCGATGCCCGCGCACCCGATGCTCGCGCGACGCGTAGCGCGTCGGAAATCGAGGCGGCGATCGCGGCTACACCTGAAACATCGCTGCGCGCGAAGGCTGCTTTCGATGCCGCGGCCGCTCACGTCGAGGCGATCGAAGCGCTTCTGTCGGCGCGTGTCGGCGCGGCGCGGACACTCGACCTCGCTCCTTTGAAGACGCTGTTGCAGCGGGCGAGATCGCTTTTCGCCGGATGTCTCGGGAATCGCACGGAGACACCCGTGCCGGGCGAGGGCGTATCGATGGCTGCCGGGTCGGGCGACGTCATCCACAGCCGTGCAGACGTGGCGGCGACGCTGGCGCGCCTGTGCGAGTACTACGCGCGTCACGAGCCTGCGAGCCCCGTGCCGCTGTTGCTCGCGCGCGCCATCACCCTGATCGACAAATCGTTTATCGATCTGATGAAGGACCTCGCGCCGGAAGGACTGGCGCAACTCACCCAAGTGGTCGGCGTATCGGCGGTCGAGTCGTTCGACGACTGAGCCTCACGCCTCGCTTATCAACCCGGAGAACCGACAGATGGCCAAAGAGAGCAGCCAGAAGTTCATCGCGCGCAACCGCGCGCCGCGCGTGCAGATCGAGTACGACGTCGAGGTGTACGGCTCGCAGAAGAAGGTCAATCTTCCTTTCGTGATGGGCGTGCTGTCCGACTTGTCGGGGCAGCCGCACGAGGACTTGCCGCCTGTCGCGGAGCGCAGGTTCCTCGAGATCGACATCGACAACTTCGATGAACGCCTGCGTTCGATGAAGCCCCGCGTCGCCATGCAGGTCGACAACACGCTGACCGGCGAAGGAAAGATCGGCGTCGACATGACCTTCGAGAGCATGGACGACTTCGAGCCCGCCGCGATCGCCCGCAAAGTTGAGCCGCTCGCGAGACTGCTCGAAGCGCGCAGTCAGTTGCGCAACCTGCTGACCTACATGGACGGCAAGACGGACGCCGAAAAGCTCGTCGCGCGGCTGCTCGAAGACCCGGCGCTCATGAGTTCGCTGGCCGCCTCACCCAGGCCCGGCGAGCATGCCGAAACCCAGGACACCGAATAAGGGAACGACGATGGCAGAAACCAACTTCGATCAATCCGTCGAGCGCGATCGACAACACGCCTACGAAGTGGACGACGCAAGCCCGTCCGGCGAGTTCCAGCAACTCCTGCAGAAGGCGTTTCGTCCTCGCTCGGACAAGGCCCGCGAGGCCGTCGAAAGCTCGGTGCGCACGCTTGCCGAGCAGGCGCTGCTTGACACGCAGCGCGTGTCCGACGATGCGCTCGCGACCATCGAAGCGCTGATTGCGCGTATCGACGAAAAGCTGAGCGCGCAGATCAACGTGATCCTGCATGCGGAGCCTTTTCAGAAGCTCGAAAGCGCATGGCGTGGCCTTCACTACCTCGTCACCAACACCGAAAGCGACGAGAGTCTCAAACTGCGCGTGATGAACGTGTCGAAGGCAGACCTGCATCGTTCGTTGCGCAAGTACAAGGGTGTGGCATGGGATCAGAGTCCGCTCTTCAAGCGGCTCTACGAAGAGGAATACGGCCAGTTCGGCGGCGAGCCGTACGGTGCGCTCGTGGCCGACTATTACTTCGACAACAGCGGCCCAGATGTCGATTTCCTCACGCAGATCGGCAGGGTGTCGGCGGCGGCGCACGCACCGTTCATCGCCGGCGCGGATCCTGCCGTCATGCTGATGGATTCGTGGCAGGAACTTGCGAACCCGCGCGATCTCACCAAGATCTTTCAGACGCCCGAGCACGCCGCGTGGCGGTCGCTGCGCGATTCCGAGGACTCGCGCTACATCGGTCTCGCCATGCCGCGCTTTCTCGCGCGCACGCCCTATGGCGCGAAGACGAGTCCGGTCGACGAGTTCGATTTCGAGGAAGACACGGCAGGCACGGATGCATCGAAATACGCATGGGCGAATGCCGCCTATGCAATGGCCGCCAACATCAACCGCTCGTTCAAGACGTGGGGATGGTGCTCGCGCATTCGCGGCATCGAGTCCGGTGGCGCGGTCGAGAACCTGCCGGTCCATGCGTTCCCGACCGACGACGGCGGGGTGGACATGAAGTGCCCGACCGAGATCGCCATCAGCGACCGTCGCGAGGCCGAACTCGCGAAGAACGGTTTCATGCCGCTCGTGCACCGGAAGAACTCGGACTTCGCGGCATTCATCGGTGCGCAGTCGCTCAACAAGCCGATCGAATACGAAGACCCCGATGCCACCGCGAACGCGAATCTGGCGGCGCGTCTGCCATATCTATTTGCGTGCGGCCGCTTTGCTCACTATCTGAAGTGCATCGCGCGCGACAAGGTGGGCAGCTTCAAGGAGAAGGACGAAATGCAGCGCTGGCTGCAGGACTGGATTCTCCAGTACGTGGATGGCGATCCGGCGAACTCGTCGGAAGAGACCAAGGCGCGCCGGCCGCTGGCCGCGGCGGAAGTCGTCGTCGAGGAAGTGGAGGGCAATCCGGGCTACTACACGTCCAAGTTCTTCCTGCGGCCGCACTACCAGCTCGAAGGCCTGACGGTGTCGTTGCGGCTCGTCTCGAAGTTGCCTTCCGCAAAAGCCGCCTGAGCGGCACGCACGCTTTAGCGCAGTCAATCAATCATCGATAAGGAAACGTCATGGCAGTCGATATTTTTCTGAAGCTGGACACGGTCAAGGGCGAATCGCTGGATTCGAAGCACAAGGACGAGATCGATGTGCTCTCGTGGAGCTGGGGCCTGTCGCAGTCGGGGACCATGCACCTCGGCACGGGCGGCGGCGGCGGCAAGGTCGCGGTGCAGGACCTGACGATCACGAAATACACCGACCGCGGCACGCCGTCGATCATTTCCGCCTGCGCTACCGGCAAGCACTTTCCGACGGGCAAGCTCACGGTGCGCAAGGCGGGCGGCACCAAGCCGCTCGAGTACTACACCATCGAACTCGAAAAGATCATCGTGACGAACTACGCGACCGGGGGCTCGGACGCCGAGGACCGCTTCACGGAGACGGTGACGCTCAACTTCGAAAAGTTTCACGTCACGTACCAGCAACAGGACCCCAGCACCGGGTCCGCGCAGGGCGGCGTGGTCGAGAGCAAGTGGAACATCCCCGCCAACGCAACCGCGTAAGCAAGGCATGCGCATGAGAGACGCGGACAAGGTTCGGCCGTCGTTGCTCGACCGTCTGACCGATCATGCGCCCGGCGCATCACGCGAAGGGCGCGAGCACCGGGCCAGTTCGGCGCGCGCGCAACGCCTGAGCGTGATGCGCGATATCGGCTGGCTGCTCAACGCGCAGGGTATCGCGTCGGCGCAGGTTATCGCGCGTTTTCCGGAAGTCGCGGCATCGGTGCTCAACTTCGGTTTCGCGGACCTCGCCGGCAAGAGCGCGTCGAACGTCGATGTCGGACGCATCGAACGGCTGATGAGCGACGCCATCAGCGCGTTCGAGCCGCGCATCGTGCCCGGCACGCTGCGGGTGCGCGCCATGCAGTCCGGCGACGCAGCCATTCAGCACAACGCGCTGGCCTTCATCGTGGAAGCGGATCTGCATGCGCATCCCGTGCCGGAGCGCCTTTATCTGCGCACGGAGCTGGATCTCGAAGCAGGCAAGGCCAAGGTATTCGAAGGAGCCATGTTGCGATGAACCCCGACCTCATCCAGTACTACAGCCGCGAACTGCAGCATATCCGCGAAATGGGCGGGGAATTCGCGCAGGCGTTTCCGAAGATCGCGGGACGGCTGGGCCTCGAAGGCTTCGAATGCGCCGATCCTTACGTCGAGCGTCTGCTGGAAGGTTTCGGCTTTCTCGCCGCCCGCGTTCAGATGAAGATCGACGCGGAGTTTCCGCGCTTCACGCAGCACCTGGCGGAACTGGTCTATCCACACTATCTGGCACCGACGCCGGCGATGACCGTCGTGCACTTGCAGCCTGACATCACGCATCCCGCGCTCGCCGAGGGCGTGCCCGTGCCGCGCGGCACCGCCTTGCACGGCCGGCTCGACGGTGAGCGCTCAACGCGTTGCGAATTCCGCACCACGCATGCGTTGACGCTGTGGCCCATCGAACTCTCGGCGGCGCGGCTCTTCACGCATACGGGCGCGATGCCAGGTATCGAAGCGCGCTTGCCCCGCGGCGTGAAGGCAGGCCTGCGTCTGACCTTGCGCGCGGCCGGCGGGCGCAAGTTGCGCGACCTCGCGATCGATCGTCTGCCCATTTATCTGCACGGCAACGATGGCGTTGCCGCTAAGCTTTACGAGTTGCTGATTGGCTCGACGCTCGGCGTCGTGGCGGGCGACGCCGTGCTGCCGGCCTCCGTGCTGCGCCCGCTCGGCTTCGGCGATGAGGAAGCGCTACTGCCCGTAAGCGAGCAATCGTTTCCGGGCTATCGGCTGCTGCAGGAGTATTTCGCCTGCCCGCAGCGTTTCATGTTCGTCGGTCTCGAGGGACTGCGTGCTCAACTGGCGCGCTGCGACAAGAGCGAGATCGAGCTGGTCGTGCTGCTTTCGCGAGTGGACATCGCGCTGGAACAGGTCGTCGATCAGGCGAATTTCGCCCTACATTGCACGCCCGCGATCAATCTGTTCCCGCGCCGCGCCGATCGCATCGCCGTGGCGGGCGAGCAGTTCGAACATCACGTCGTCGTCGATCGCACGCGGCCGCGCGATTTCGAGGTGGTCCGCATTCAGGGCGTGACGGGATATCGTGCGGGCGGCGGCGAGATCGCATTCCAGCCGTTCTACCGCATGCGCGATCTCGGCATCGAAGATCCCGATGCCGCGTTCTATCAGGTGCGTCGCGAGAAGCGTCTGCCGTCGGCGCGCGAGAACGAGCGCGGCGCCCGGTCTGCCGCGCGTTCCTCCTATGCGGGCAGCGAAACGTGGATTGCGCTCGTGGACACGCGCGAGTCGCCTTATCCCGCCGATCTTCATCAGCTCGGCGTCAGCGTGCTGTGCACCAACCGCGATCTCACGCTGACGATGCCCCTCGGACGCGGCGAGACTGATTTCACGCTGGAACTCGAAGCGCCCGTCGCGGCCGTGCGTTGCATGGTTGCGCCGAGCCGTCCGCTGCCTTCGTACGCGCAGGGCGCGGTCGCATGGCGGCTGCTGAGTCATCTGTCGTTGAACCACGGCTCCCTCGTGGACGATGGCGACGGCAGCGGCGCGCGCGCCATGCGCGATCTGCTCGCGCTCTACGCGCCCGAAGGCGACCACGCGGCTGCGCGTCAGATCGACGCACTGCGCTCGATTCGCTCGAACGCAGTCACGCGCCGGTTGCCCTCGCGCGGTCCGATCGTATTCGGGCGCGGCCTCGCCCTCGACGTGCTGCTGGACGAGAGCGGATTCGAAGGCGCGAGCGCGTTTCTGTTCGGCGCGGTGCTCGCGCGCTTTTTCGAGCAGTACGTCTCGTTGAACGCCTTCACGGAAACCATCGTGTCGTCGGTGACGCGCGGTGAAATCATGCGCTGGGCGCCGGAGAGCGGACGATGCGGGACGCTGTGACCTTGTTCGAACGCTTCGCCGCCGATGCGAACCGCTTCGATTTTTTTCAGGCGGTCAGGCTCATCGACGCCGCACATCCGGCCTGGCCTCGCACTGGCGAGTCCCTGCGTCCACGCGACGATGCGGTGCGCTTCGGGCAGGAACCGGAGTTGATCTTCTTTCCGACCACGCTGAAGCACTTCGCCGGCGTACAGGAGCAGCCGCCCAGGCTCGCCGTCAACTTTTTCGGCCTGCTCGGACCGAACGGCCCGATGCCCACGCACCTGACCGAATACGTGCGCGATCGCGCGCGCAATGCGGGCGATCCGACCTTTGCGCGCTTTCTCGATGTGTTTCATCACCGCATGACGTCCCTGTTCTATCGCGCATGGGCGGCCGCGCAGCCGGTCGTCAGTCTGGATCGCCGGGACGACGACCGCTTTTCGTCATACGTCGGCACGGTGTTCGGGCTCAATCAGCCATCGCTGCGCAACCGCGACTCGGTGCACGATTTCGCCAAGCTGCATTTCGCCGGGCTGCTCGCGGGGCCGACGCGCCATGCCGCAGGCTTGCGGCTGGTGCTGTCACGTTATTTCGGGCTGCCGGTGCAGGTGACGCAGAACGTCGGTCACTGGTTGACGTTGCCTGACGAGGCGCGCTCGCGCCTCGGAGCGCCCGACGACGGCGCGCGCATGGGCGTCGGCACGATGCTCGGCGCGCGCGTGTTCAATCGCCAGCACAAGTTCCGCATCGTGCTCGGCCCGCTTTCGCTGCGCGACTACGCGCGTTTCCTGCCGGATGGCGCGAGCCTCGTGCGCCTGGTCGACTGGGTGCGCTTCTATGTGCGCGACCCGCTCGAATGGGACGTGAATCTGCAATTGCAGCGCGCGGACGTCCCGCGTCTCGCGCTCGGGCGGCATCGGCGCCTCGGCTACACGACGTGGCTGCATGCGCGCGCACCGAGCCGCGACGCGACGCAGCTCATGCTTCGGCCGCACGCCACATCTCATGCAAAGGACTAGCTCAATGGCAGACATCAGCCGTGCCGTCATGTTCGGCAAACTCGACACCCTCAGCTTCCGCGCGATGGAAAGCGCCACAACGTTCTGCCGTCTGCGCGGCAATCCCTATGTGGAGATCGCGCACTGGCTGCATCAGGTATTGCAGTTGCCGGATTCCGATCTGCACCGCGTGATCCGCCATGCGGACATCGATCCATCGGTGCTCGCGCGCGATCTGACCGATGCGCTGGACCGTCTGCCGCGTGGCGCATCGTCGGTGACGGATATCGGCGCGCAACTCGAAGAAGCGGTGGAGCGCGGCTGGGTTCATGCATCGCTGATGTTCGAGGCGCACACGATACGCAGCGCGCATGTGCTCGTCGGCATGTTGCAGACGCCCGCGCTGCGCAACGTGTTGCGCGGCATCTCGCATGAGTTCGACCGCGTGAAGGCGGACGATGTCGTCGAGCGCCATGCCGATCTGTTCGCCGGCTCGCCTGAAACGCCGGCGCAGACGGTGCCCGCGCCGCAGCCGCTGGCAGCCGTGGACGCGCGTCGGACGAACGACGCGCTGCAACGCTTCACCGTCGATCTGACCGAGGATGCGCGCTCCGGCAAGCTTGATCCGATCGTCGGCCGGGACGAGGAAATCCGCCAGGTCATCGACATTCTCATGCGCCGCCGGCAAAACAACCCGATTCTCACGGGTGAGGCTGGCGTCGGCAAGACGGCGGTCGTGGAAGGGCTTGCGTTGCGCATCGTCGCGGGCGATGTGCCGCCCGCCTTGCGGCACGTGAGCCTGCGCACGCTCGATGCGCTGCTGCAGGCGGGCGCGGGCATGAAAGGCGAGTTCGAGACGCGTCTGCGTCAGGTGCTGGATGCGGTGCAGTCCGCGGAGCAGCCGGTGATCCTCTTCGTCGACGAGGCGCACACGCTGATCGGCGCGGGCGGGGCGGCGGGCACCGGCGACGCGGCGAATCTGCTCAAGCCGGCGCTGGCACGCGGCGCCGTGCGCACGATCGCGGCCACGACGTGGTCCGAATACCGGCGGCACATCGAGAAGGATCCCGCCCTCACGCGGCGTTTTCAGGTCGTGCAGGTGCATGAGCCCGACGAGAGGCGCGCGGTGACGATGATGCGCGGCGTCGCGGCTGCGCTCGAGGCACATCACGGCGTGCAGATCCTGGACGAAGCCGTCGAGGCGGCGGTGAGGCTTTCGCATCGATATCTGCCGGCGCGTCAGTTGCCCGACAAGTCGGTGAGCCTGCTCGACACCGCCTGCGCACGGGTCGCCGTAAGCCAGCATGCGACACCGCCCGCCGTCGACGATGCGCGGCGCCGCATCGAGACACTCATGACCGAACTCGACGTCATCGCGCGCGAGGCGGCCATCGGCATCGATACGGCGGCACGGCACGAAGCGGCATCCGCGGACTTGCAGGTTGCCAACGCGCGTCTGGCGGCCCTCGAAGCGCGGTGGCACGCGGAGCGCGGCATGGTCGAGGACATCCTCGCGCGCCGCCGGGCGTTGCGCGAGCACGCGCCCGAGGCGGATCTCACTGCGCTGCGCGAACGCCAGGCGCAACTCGCCATGCGCCAGGGCGAAGCGCCCCTGATCCTGCCCGGCGTCGACCGTCACGCGGTCGCGGCGGTCGTTCAGGACTGGACGGGCGTGCCCGTGCTCAACATGCTGAAGAACGAGGTCGGCAATGTCTTGCGTCTCGACGAACTGCTCGACAGGCGCATCATCGGACAGCACCATGCCACGCGCATGATCGCGCGCCGCGTGCAGACCTCGCGCGCGGGCCTCGACGATCCGAACAAGCCCGTCGGCGTGTTTCTGCTTGCGGGAACCTCGGGCGTCGGCAAGACGGAGACGGCGCTCGCGCTCGCCGAGACGCTCTATGGCGGCGAGCAGAACCTCATCACCATCAACATGAGCGAGTATCAGGAGGCGCATACCGTGTCGCTCCTGAAGGGCGCGCCGCCGGGCTATGTCGGTTTCGGCGAGGGTGGCGTGCTGACCGAGGCGGTGCGACGGCGTCCGCATAGTGTCGTGCTGCTCGACGAAGTCGAGAAGGCCCATCCGGACGTGCATGAACTGTTCTTCCAGGTCTTCGACAAGGGCCGCATGGACGACAGCGAGGGGCGTTCCATCGATTTCCGCAACACGCTGATCCTGCTGACCACCAACGCAGGCACCGACTGTATCGCGGAACTGTGCGCCGGCCCGGGGGCGCACGCGCCAATGGAGGTGATCGAGCGGGAAGTGCATGCGCAACTGCTGCAGACGTTTCCGCCCGCGCTGCTCGGGCGCATGGTGACGATTCCGTATTACCCGCTTTCCGCCGACATGCTGTGCGCGATCATCCGGCTGCAACTCGGGCGCGTGGCGGAGCGGGTGACGAGCATGCACCGTGTGCCGTTCACTTACGACGATGACGTCGTCGCGCAGATCGCGCTGCGCTGTACGCGGCTCGAAAGCGGCGGCCGCATGATCGACGCGATCCTCACCAACAGCGTGCTGCCGCGCATCAGTACGGAGTATCTGTCGCGCGTGATGGCGGGCACGGCCCTTTCGCGCGTGCATGTGGGCGTCGAGGACGAGGAGTTCACGTATGCCTTCGACTGAACGCCATGTGCGCATGAATTGCGCGGCGCTCGGCGGCGATGCCGTATTCCTGCGCATGTCCGCCAGCGAGGCGCTCGGGCGTCTGAGCCGTTACGAGATCGCTTTCCTTTCGATGCGCAACGACATCGATCCGGGCAAGGTGCTCGGGCAGGACCTCACGGTGACGCTCGATTATCCCGTCGGCGGCGCGCGCGAGCTCAACGGCATCGTGACGACGCTGCGTCTCCTGATGCCCGGCGACGGCACGAAAAACCGCATGGCCCGCTACGAAGCGATCGTGCATCCGCGCATGTGGCTGCTCACGCGCGCCTCGCACCAGCGCTTCTACCATCAGCGCACGGTGCCGCAGATCGTGTCGAAGGTGCTGGAATCGTTCGATGTCGATTTTCGCAACGCGTGCACGGCGAGTTATCCGCCGCTCGATCATTGCGTGCAATACCGCGAAACGGATTTCGATTTCGTCAGCCGTCTGATGGAGCGCGAAGGAATTCACTACTTCTTCGAGCACGAAGGCGGCAAGCACACGCTCGTGCTCGCCGACTCCGGCGCTGAACACCGCCCCATCGCGCATTACGACACAGTGCCGTTTCAGGCGTGGGACACGCCACGGCAGGACGAGGAGTGCGTGTATCGCTGGGTGTCGGGCGCGACGCTGGAAACGGGGCGCTACGAAGTCAACGATTACGACTTCGAGAAAGCCTCCGTCAGCAACAGCGAAGGGCTGGTGGCCCGGGCCACGCGCGGCGCGCCGTATGACCCGCCGCGCTATCTGATGCAGGAACATCTGACCGGGCATCTGTCGGCGGGCGATGGCGAGCGGCTCGCGCGCGTGAACGTAGAGATCCATCAGACACAGAACGATTCGATCGAAGGGCGCAGCACCGCGCGCGGCATCGCGGCGGGCGGGCTGTTCCGTCTTCGCGATCATCCGGCAAGCGCGCAGAACCGGCAGTATCTGGTGATCGAAAACTACGCGGAGATCGTGTCGGATGCCTATGTATCTTCCGACGATCCGAGCCGGCCGCTTTTCGATTGTCGCTTCCGGGCGATCCGCGGCGACACCACGTTTCGCTCGCCGCGCGTGACGCCCGCTCCGCGCGTCGCCGGACCTCAGACTGCCGTGGTGATCGGGCCGCCGGGAGAGGAGATTCTCACGGATCAGTATGGTCGCGTGAAAGTGCGGTTCCACTGGGAACAACTCACGCAGACCGATGACGCAAACCCGCTCGACCGCTGCTGGGTGCGCGTCGCGCAAGGCTGGGCCAACCGGCGCTGGGGCGCGATGTTCCTGCCGCGCATCGGACAGGAAGTGCTCGTCGAGTTCGTCGAAGGAGACCCGGACAGGCCGGTGATCACGGGCGCCGCCTACAACTCGACCAACATGCCGCCATATGAATTGCCCGCGCAAAGCGCCGTCTCCACCCTGAAGAGCCAGTCGACAAAAGGCGGCAACGGCTACAACGAAGTCCGTTTCGACGATCGCAAGGGCAGCGAGCAGATGTTCTTTCATGCCGAACGCGATCACGAAACCTGGATCAGACACGACGCCCTGATGAACGTATCGGGCGAGCGACACGTGAGCATCGGCGGCGACGAGTTCCGCGCGACGCGCGGCGCCCGCAACGACTCCGTCATGGGGCGAAGCACGTCGCGCGTGCTCGGCGGCGTGTCGGCGGCGAGCATGACGACGCACGACCAGTTCGTCGGCGAGGCGTATTCGCTGGAGGCGGGCGCGACGGTGCGCATCAAGGCGGGCGCGGCGGTGGAAGTCGAGGCGGGCGCGACCATCGCATTGCGCGCCGGCGCGTCGTACATCCTCATCGGTCCCGAGACGATCGAGATGTCGAGCTTTCCGATTCCGATCGGCCCGGGCGTGCCCCCAGTGCCGCTCGCCATTCCGCCCGCGCCGCCGGCTCCGCCGCGCGATGCCGACGATGGCGCCAGCAAGGGCCGCAAATAGGAGATCACGATGACACTGACGCTGACAGTGCGAGGCGGCGAAGGCGACGAGCGCGCCGCGCCGCGCACGATGGCAATCGACGAGGGCGCCACCATCGGGCGCGCGCGCGAGTGCACGCTGGTGCTGGGGGACGCGCAGCGCGGTATCTCGCGCATTCAGGCGCGCATCGAACGCCGCGGCGACACCTACGTTCTGGTCGATGCCGGCAGCAATCCGACGCTCTTGAACGACGAAGCGCTCGGGGCCGAGCGCGAGGCGGTCCTGTCGAACGATGACCGTATCGGGATCGGGGCTTATACGCTGGTCGTGTCGGTCGAAACCGTGTACGCCGTCGACCAGACGCTGATGACCCAGCCCGCGCCGCCCGCGCCGGTTGCGCCGGTTGCGTCCGCGGGCTTGCCGGCCACGCCGGAATTCGAGGCGCCGCCGCCCGCGCCGCTCATTCCCGACGACTGGAACGCGCCGCATGAGCGTACCGCGTCTCACGTCGGGCCGAGCGACGACGATGCACCCTTTACCCCTGACCCGCTTGCCGCGACGCCGCTGCTGCGCGAACCGGGCAATTTCGGCGGTGATGCCAGTCAGGCCCTGATGCATGCGCTGAGCGGTGCCGATCCGCTGCGCGACGCAGGCGCGCAGCGCGCACCTCGGGCGCAGACGGCGGTGCGCAGTCTGGAGCACGTCTCGCCGGAGCGCGCCGTGTCGGCGTTGCCCGCCATGCAACCACCTTCACGGCCGGACGCGGTACCGCCAGCCGAAGAACGGCATCCGGCCATACGGCGCGAGATGCGCGACGCGGCGCTATCCCCATCGGAAGACGACGAAGCGCACGACACCGCCTCGGCGCCGCTCCCGGCGGGCGGCGAAGCGGGCGTGCAGCCGGGCACGCCGCAGGACGAAGCGGCGCTGCTCGATGCCTTGCTCGACGGCCTCGGCGTCGAACGTGCCGACGTCGCGCACATCGCCGCGCCGGACCTCGCGCGCCTGATCGGATCGATGTTGCGCACGGCCACTCAGGGTGCGATGTCCGTCCTTCGTTCGCGGGCGATGACCAAGCGCGAAACCCGCATGGCCATGACGATGATCGAGGAGCGCGACAACAATCCGCTCAAATTCTTTCCGGACGCCCATCGTGCGCTGACCCAGATGCTCGGCGCGCGAGGCCGCGGCTACCTGGCGCCCGACGAAGCCATGCGCGCCGCGTTCCACGACATCCAGACGCACGAACTGGCGCTCATCGCCGGCATGCGCGCAGCGCTCGACGACGCCATGGCACGCATCGAACCGGCCGCCATCGAACGTTCGCTCGATGCGTCGGGCCGGTTCCACGCCATTGTCAGCAATCGTAAGGCGCGTCTATGGCAGCGCTACGTCAAGACCTGGGAGCGCGTGTCGCGCGATACCGGCGACGACTTTCAGCAGCGCTTCGGCGAGCCGTTTGGCCGTGCGTATCAGGCGCAGCTCGATGCGCTGCAATCCCCGAAAGACTGAGTCAGCTCATGTACTGGAACAACAAGGTCATCTGGTCGGAGGGCATGTTCCTCCAGCCGCAGCATCTGCAGCAGCACGACCGCCATGTCGAGGCGCTGCTCGAAGGCCGCGCGGGCGCGCTGCGTCCGTATGCGTGGGGCTTCACGAAACTCGAAATCGACGAGGCGTTGCTCAAGCTCGGCAAGCTCGGGCTCAGATCCGCGGCCGGCGTGCTGCCGGACGGCACGCCCTTCAGTCTGCCCGCCGACGACGACCTGCCCGAGCCGCTCGAGATTCCCGAGAACGCGGCGAACATGACGGTCATGCTCGCCTTGCCGGTGCGACGGCCCGGCTCGCCGGAATCGGGCGGCGGCGAGCACGCGGACAATCTCGCGCGTTATCGCGCAGCCGATGTCGAAGTTCACGACAGCAACGACGCCGATGCACTCGCCACGCTGCTGCAGGTGGGCAAGCTGCGTCTGCGCCTGGCGCTCTCGCCCGACGTCGCGCATGCCCATGCGTGCGCCGGGGTCGCGCATGTGATCGAGCGCAAGAGCGACGGCCGTGTGGTGCTCGACGACGAATACTGCGTGCCGTGTCTCGACTATCGCGTGGCGGGCGAGCTCGCGCGCTTTGCGACCGAGCTGGCCGGCCTGCTGCAACAGCGCGGCGAAGCACTTGCGGCGCGGCTCGCGCAGCCCGATGGCGCGGGCATGGCGGAGATCGCCGATTTCCTGCTGCTGCAGATCGTCAACCGGGCCCAGCCGCTGGTCGCGCATTTCAACGTGCTGAGCGGGCTGCATCCCGAGGCGCTGTATCAGGTGTGCATCGGCCTCGCGGGGGAACTCGCCACGTTTAGTCAGGCGGGCCGCAGGCCGCCGGAATTTCCCGCGTACCGGCACGAACGGCTGAAGGAGAGTTTCGAGCCAGTGATCGCCGCGCTGCGCCTCGCCTTGTCGCGCGTGGCTGATCCGCAGGTCGTGTCCATTGCGCTGGAGGAGCGACGCTACGGCCTGCGCGTCGCGCTGGTCAACGATCGCGCCCTCTTCACCGGGGCGACTTTCGTGCTGGCGGCGCGCGCGCAGGTGCCGACCAGCACGCTGCTGTCCGGGTTCGGCAGTCAGGTGAAGATCGGCAGTATCGAAAAGATCCGCGACCTCGTGAATCTGCAATTGCCCGGCATTGGGCTGCGCGCGCTCGCGGTCGCGCCGCGCCAGTTGCCGTTCCACGCCGGCTACAGCTACTTCGAACTCGACGACAAGAACGAAGCATGGGCGACGCTGGCGTCCTCCGCCGGCATGGCGCTGCACGTCGCGGGCGAATTCCCTGGCCTCGCGATGGAACTCTGGGCGATCCGGCACTGAAACCACGCCGTTTAAAGGAAGTCTTTCCATGTCCAACAACATCCACCCGCCGCTCGACGACGCGGTGTTTCTCGACGCGGCCCAGACCATCCGGATGCCGACGCCCGGCCGCAAGCGCGAGCGCGCGACGAACGCCGGCGCGGCCGCGACGACAGAAGCGCTGCTCGCGCCGCTCGACGCCTCGATCGCGGGGCGCAATCCGCTCCTGCGCGCGGCGAGTCCGCTGCTCGAACTCGCGCTGCCGCTGCGCAGGCTCGCGAGCCACCCCGATCTCGAAGCCCTGCGCGCACAGCTCATCCCGATGGTGCGCAAGTTCGAAGCCGATGGCCGCTCGTTCGGCGTGCCCGATGCCCAGCTCGGACCGGCCCGTTATTGCCTGTGCACGTTCATCGACGAAGCCATTGCCGCCACGCCGTGGGGCGCGGGCGTCTGGGGCCGCCGCAGTCTGCTCGTGACGTTTCACAACGAGGCATCCGGCGGGGAGCGGCTGTTCGTCATCCTGCAACGGCTGGCGCAAACCCCGGCGGTCGATATCGACATGCTCGAACTCATCTACGTGATGCTCGCGCTCGGCTTCGACGGGCGCTATCGCCTGATCGAAGGCGGCAAGCGTCAGCTCGACGAAATTCGCGCCCGCCTCGAACAGGTGATCCGCGCGCAGCGCGGCGCGGTGGAGCGGACGCTGTCGCCGCACTGGCGGCCCGCCGACCGCGAACGCAAACGGCTGCTCGGCTTCCTGCCGCTGTGGGTGGCGCTCGCGCTCGCGGCCGCTGTGCTGATGACGACGGGCCTCGTGCTCGGTCTGCGCATCAATGCCTTTTCGGACCCCGTGTTCGCCGCGATGCGCGCGATCCGGGTCGCGCCCGCGCCGGTGCTCGCCGACAAGACGAAGGCCGCGCCCAGGCTGGCTGCCGCCCTGAGCGGCTTCCTCGCGCCGGAGATCGCGCAGGGACTGGTGACGGTCGGCGAGTCGGCGGACCGCACGACCGTCACGCTCAACAACACGGCGCAAGGCGTGCAGATTTTCGCGTCCGGCAGCGCCGATCTCGATGCGCATTTCGCACCGCTCGTGCAGCGCATCGGCGAAGCCTTGCGCGACAAGCCAGGCAATGTCGTCGTGATCGGACATACGGACAACCAGCGCATCGTGTCGGCGCGCTTCCCGTCGAACGTGGCGCTGTCGCAGGCGCGCGCCGACACGGTGCGCGCGATGCTCGCCGCGAAACTGCCCGATCCCGCCCGGGTCAGCGCCGAGGGACGCGGCGACACGGAGCCCGCCGCATCGAACGATACCGCCGCCGGGCGCGCACGCAATCGCCGCGTGAGCATCGACATTCTTTCGCCGGGAGCCGCACCATGAAGTGGATCGATACCCTGAAGAAGCCTGCTGTCGTCTCGTTCGCCGGCGTGCTCGCGCTGATTGCGCTCGTGTGGTTCTACGGGCCGTTCGTCGCCTTCGACGGACGCGCGCCGCTCGACAGCGCAGCACGCCGGTGGCTCGCAGTCGCGCTGATCTTCCTGTGCTGGGCCGGATACTGGGGCGTTCGGTATGCCAAGGCGCGCATCGCCGGATCGAAGTTCGTGCAGGGTCTCGTTGCCGATGCGCTCGATCCCGCGCGACGCGAGCCGGACCCCGCGCGCCAGGCCGCCGATGCCGAACTTGCCACGCTGCGCACGCGTTTCGAAGACGCCCTCAGGACGCTGCGTGAAACGCGCGGCGGCGCGAAGCAGGGTGTGGCCGGCTGGCTCATGCCGCGCCGCGAAGCGCTCTACGATCTGCCGTGGTACATGTTCGTCGGCGCGCCCGGCGCCGGCAAGACAACCGCGCTTGCGCACTCCGGCCTGCGCTTTCCGCTGGCGGACCGGCTGGGCGCGCAGGCGGTGGGCGGGGTCGGCGGCACGCGGAACTGCGACTGGTGGTTCACCGACGACGCCGTGCTGCTCGATACCGCCGGCCGCTTCACGAGTCAGGATAGCCATGGAGAAGCGGATCGCGGCGCATGGCTCGGCTTTCTCGCCCTGTTGCGCAAATACCGTCCGCGCCGCCCGTTGGATGGCGTGATGGCCGTGGTGTCCGCCGCCGATCTGCTGCAGCAGTCCGACGAAGCGCGGGCCGCCCATGCAGTGACCATCCGCGAGCGTCTGTCCGAACTGAACCGGCAACTCGGCGTGCGTCTGCCGGTGTACGTCGTCGTCACCAAGAGCGACATGCTCGCGGGCTTCTCCGAATACTTCGACGACTTCGGCCGCGACGAACGCGAGCAGGTCTGGGGTATGACGTTTCCGCTCGCATCGGACGAGGGCGGAGCTGAGGCCGGCACAGCGCTCGCGCGCTTTCCCGACGAGTTCCGTCTGCTTCACCGACAGGTGCAGGACCGCGTGCTGCAACGCATGCAGCAGGAAACCGACGTTCACCGCCGCGCGCTGATTCATTCGTTCCCGCAACAGTTCGCGGGCATCGAGCACCCGTTGCAGCGCTTTCTCGACGATGCTTTCGGCGACTCGCGCTTCTCCCGCGCGGCTTTGCTGCGCGGCGTCTACTTCACGAGCGGCACGCAAAGCGGCCGCCCGCTCGAACGCATGATGAGCGCAATGGCCGGTTCGCTGGGACTGCGCCGCGAAGTCGGGACGGCGGGTGCGTCGAGCGGGCGCGCCTACTTCGTCAAGCGGCTGCTGCGTGACGTGATCTTCGCGGAGCAAGGGATCGCGGGCACGGATCCGCGTACGGAACGGCGGCGCACGCGCTTTCAACGGATCGCCGTGGGCCTGATCGGTGTGTCGCTCGCCGCGGGGCTGGCCGGACTGATTGCCAGCGACCGGCAGAACCGGCGTTTCGTCGAGGAAAGCCGTCAGCAGATCGCGGCGCTGGCGGAACGCGCGAAGCAGACGAGCGCCGGCGACAGTCCGCTCGCCGTGCTGTCGCTGCTCGATGCCGCGCGCGACCTGCCCGGCGGCGACGCCGAGCGCGCCTCGCGCGATCCGTCGTGGTGGGCGGGCTTTGGGCTCGATCAGCGCGAGAAGCTTGGGCTCGAAGCCGAGCGCGTCTATCAGCGGCTGTTGCGGCAGACTTTGCTGCCGATCGTCGTGCAGCGCATGGAAGACCAGTTGCGTCGCGCCGGGTCTGAAGATACGGCGACGCTCTACGAGGCGCTGCGCGCGTATCTGATGCTGGGCGATCCGGCACACTTCGACCCCGACGCACTGCAGGTCTGGGCGATGCGCACCTGGCGGCAGGGCGCCATGAAGGACGCGAGCGACGTAGAGCGCGCGAACATCGAGCGTCACCTGCGGGCGATGTTTAGCCGCGGACAGTTCGATTCGAACCTGCCGCTCGACCAGAGCCTGATTGCGCAGGCGCGCGCCGTGCTGAATCGCGTGCCTTTGGCGCAGCGGCTCGACGGACGCATCCAGCAGCAGCTCGCGCAGCAGCGACTGCCGGAATTCACGGTCGCGAAGGCGGCCGGGCCGAGCGGACAGATCGTGTTCGTCAGAAAGAGCGGCACGCCCCTCACGCAAGGAATCGACGGTGCCTATACGCGCGACGGCTTCGCGGCGTTCGTGCGTCTGCGCGAAGCCGCACTTGCGAATCTGCCCAAAGACGACTGGGTGCTCGGCAACGGCCAGACCCGCGCCGGCGAACAGGATACGGACGCGCTGCGTACGGCGCTCACACGGCTTTATAGCGACGAAACGATTCGCCAGTGGGACGCACTGCTGACGGATATCGGCGTCGTGCCGTTCGATGCGCCGGATCAGGGCGCCCGCGTGGCGAACCTGCTCGGCGCGACGAATTCGCCGCTGCGCGCACTGATCGAGGGCATTGCGCGCGAAACGCGCTTCACCCCGCCCGCCGCGCAGCCCGGCAAGCTCGACACGCTGCGCAAGAGCATCGGCGTCGAGACGGACCCGCCCGCCGCGCCGACGCTCGTCGATACGCATTTCCAGACGCTGCACGATCTCGCCGGCGCACCGCTCGACGACTACATCAATGCGCTGAAAGACGCCGCCGCGACCTTGCAGGCGGAAGACACCGCGCGCAGGCAGTCCCTGCCGTTGCCCGCGACCGGGCCGCTGGACCGGCTCAAGCTGATGTCGCAGAATGCGCCCGCGCCGCTGGCGGCCATCCTGCAGGGCGTGGCCGGCAACGCCGATACCGTGCAGATCCAGAGCCAGCGGGCGCAGTTGCAGTCCGCGTGGGCAGCGAGCGTCGCGCCGGCCTGCAGACAGGCGCTCGACGGGCGCTATCCTCTGGTGCGCGGCGCAACGCGCGACGCAGCCCCCGACGATTTCGCGCGCGTGCTCGCGCCCGGCGGCCTCGTCGATGCGTTCTTCCAGCAGAATCTGCAGAGCCGCGTCGACACGTCGGGGGCGGTGTGGAAGTGGCGTCCCGTAGCGAAGGCGCTCGGCCTGTCCGACGACGTGCCGGTGCAGTTCCAGCGTGCCGCGATGTTGCGCGACGCGCTGTTCCGCGACGGCGGCCGCGATGTCTCCGTTCGCTTCACGGCGAAAGTGACGTCGCTCGATCCGTCGGTGAAGCGCTTCGTGCTCGATGTCGACGGCACGCAGCTCGCCGCATCGGGCGAGGCGCCCAACGGCACGGCCGAGTTTCGCTGGCCGAGCGGCAACGGCACCGGGCAGGTCCATGTCGAACTCGATCCCGCCGACGGTACGCCGCTGCGCGCGGACGGACCGTGGGCGCTGTTTCATGTGTTCGACGGTGCGCAGGTGCGGCAGGCCGGGCCACCCGATCGCTTCAGTGTGTCGTTCGACGGCGGCAAGGTCGTGCTGTCGCTCGTCGCCAGCAGCGTGAACAATGCGTTTCGCGCGGGCGTCCTGAATGCCTTCCGTTGCCCGGCTTCGTTATGAGCGCGGGCTTCTACGGCAAGGTCCGCACGCACGGAGACTTCGTCGGGCGCGGTTTGCCGGACTCATTCGTGAAAACCTGCGACGCCTGGCTGCAACGCGGCCTTCTGACGGCCCACCAGCGTGCGCCGCACGACTGGCTCGAACGCTATCTCGCCATGCCCGTGTGGCGCTTCTGCGCGAGTCCCGGCTTATTCGACGAATGCGCTTTTGCCGGCGTGCTGATGCCCGGCATCGACGCGGTGGGGCGCTATTTCCCGTTGATCGTCGCGCGGCAAACCGACGGCGCGTCGTGCGCCGCCGACTCGCCGTGGCACGAAGCGGCGGCTGCGCTCGCGCTGTCCACGCTCGCGCCGTCGTTTTCATTGACTGCATTCGAGGTGCGGCTCGCCGCCTTGCCTGCGCCGCCGTTACGGGCAACTTCGTGCAATAGCGGCAGCGCGTGGTGGACGGAAGCGGACAGCGAAGCGCATCGGCACACAGGCGCGCTCGACTCCGCCTTGTTTTTGCGCCTGCTCGCCGACTGACGCTAGCCGCCCGCGATGCCCCATTCGCGCCGCAAGGTCTCGCGATGCTCATCGGGCACGGCGTCGAGCAGACGCGCGTAGAAAGCGGGCAGGTCGGGGGATTGCGCGGCGGCGCGGCGCGCGACGATGCGCGCGACCGGACCGAGACAGGTCGTGAGCCGCGCGGCGGCTTCGTTCACGCTTTGCGCACTGACGGGCTGCGCCCGTGCGCCGGGCGAAGGCGGCGTTCCGGCTGCAAGGCGCATCAGCAGCGCATCGAGATCGCGCCGCGCTTCGTCTGTCGGCAAATGTGCGGCGAGCCGCCCGCGCAGCGTATCGATGTCCGCCGCGTTCGCGCAGGCGCGGCGCATCAGCAGCGATGCGACGGGACCCACGTGGCTCGCGAGGCGCTTCTCGATCTGCTCGATCATGGCCGGCGCGAAGGCGGGCGGCGCATCGGGCAGGGCGGGCGAAACGCGCGAGGCGATCACCGTGCGTTCCGCATCATCCTCTGCATCGGCGGCAAGCGCGGCCAGCACTGCGGCGCGCCATTCGCGCGCCGAGGCGAAGCGTGCGTCCGGGCGCTTCGCCATGCCTTTCATCACGAGGTCGTCGGCATAAGCGGGAATGCTGCGCACGACGCTCGATGGAAGCGGCGGCATGTCGTCGAGAATGGCGCGCATGACCGCCGCCGGCGTGCCGGTGAACGGGCACACGCCGGTGAGCATTTCATAGAGCACGACGGCGGCGGAAAACAGGTCGGCGCGCGCATCGATGGTATCGCCGGTGAACTGTTCCGGAGACATGTAACTCGGCGTGCCGAGCACGGTGCCCGTCTGGGTGAGCGCCGACGTGTCGAGACGGGCGATGCCGAAATCGGCGATCTTGCATTCGCCGCGCGGCGCGATCAGTAGATTGGCCGGTTTGATGTCGCGATGCACGACGCCGGCCTCGTGCGCGTAGTCGAGTGCATCGAGCAGTTGTGTGAACCAGCGAAGCGCGCTTGCCGGATTCATCGGCGTTGCCGTGCGCGTGTGCTGGGCGAGACGCGCGGCGAGGCTTTCCCCGCGCACGTATTCCATAGTGATGAAGGCGATGTCGTCGGCTTCGCCGTAGTCGTAGATCGCGACGATGTTCGGATGCACGAGACGTCCGGCCGCGCGCGCTTCGTTCAGAAAGCGCGTGGTCTGTTCGTGCGCGGCGGTGGCGTCATCTGCAGCAAGGCGGTGCAGCGTCTTCAGCGCGACCTGCCGCTCGATATGCGGATCGAACGCAAGATAGACGATTCCCATTGCGCCGCGCCCGAGCACACGCTCGATGACGTACCGCCCCAGCGTTGCCCGCACTTCGTCAGCCGATGGCATCGGCTAGGCCTGCTCTTCGTCGAGCATGCGGAACGCTTCGACGAGGCTCGTCCGCATGCGGCCGAACGACACCGCGAGCGAGGCGATCTCGTCTGACCTGCCCGTTTGCAGAATGACCGTGTCGAGCTTGCCGAGGCTCATTTCATCGGCGGCGTGGGACAACGAGCGGATCGGCCGCGTGATCAGCACGTGCATCATGACGTTCATCGCGATCAGCAAGACCCCGAACACGCCGGTCAGCGACAGCATGAAGGTGCGCCACACGGCGCGGCCGCGCGCGACGGGTTGTGCCATCGGCACCGACACGAACTCCGCGCCGATGACTTCGTTCATGGTCCAGCCGAAGCCGTTCGCGGTGCCGTACTTCTCGGTGACAGTCGCGGGCGCTGCCGATGGCGTGCTGTGGCACTGCATGCACGCGGCATCGGTGATGCGGCTCGGGCGCGCGAGAAACAACGCCCGGCCGCCGGGCGCATCGCGTTCGCCGGAGAGGGTTCTCAGTTCGGGATGATCGTGCAGATGGCGGATCACGTCCGTCTCCCAGTCTGTTGGCCGGTCGCGTGGATTGGTCGGGTTGAGCATCGTCGACTTGTAAGAGAAGTTCGGGAAGTCCTTCTCGAGCAGATTCAGCATTTCGATGGCGGAGAACGCAGGAATCGATTCGGGGACGAAGCGGTACTTCACCTGAGTGGCCAGCAGCGGCGTCACGTGCGCGGCCGTGTAGTTCTGCATCGACGATGCCGCGCTCGCGAGCACGTTCGCATCGTGCACGGTTTCTTCGAGCGCCTGCTTCTGGAGCAGACGGTCCGACACCGCGCCGGTCGCCACCAGTGCGACCGCGAAAATGAACAGGAACACGAGGTTGAATTTGACGCTGAGGGACAGGCTGAGCTTCATGACGATGAAATGGTGATGATATGCAATGCTTAGGGATGACGCGTGCCCGGGCCGCTTGGGCGTCGCGGCGGAGAGAGCAGGGCGCGCCAGTCGGGCAGTGCCTTCAGATGGGCATCCACGTCGCGGCGAAAAGCGGTATCGGCAAGACGCGAGCGGAAGCGCGCAGGGAACGTCCTGCGTTCGGGCAGGCTGCTGACGAGCCACGGCGAGACATCGCCATAATTCACGGCGCGCGAAACCGGCGCGCTCTGCGACGGCTTCGCGGGCGGGAGCGGCTGCAAGGCGTCGTGAAAGGCGAGTGGCATATCGGCGAGAAACGCACTCGACGGCCGCGCCGACTGTTGCACGCCGGCATGCGCATCGAGGGTGATGAAACGGCCGCTCGCGAGCGTCACGGGCGGTTTCACCGAGAGGGTCTGCGTAGCGGTTTCGCTGAAGATATCGACGGCGTTCGCATCGTTGCGCGCGAGCACGACCGCCGCAGCGCCAGCGCCGATGTCCAGCACACCGCGCTCGGTATCCACATGCGGCGTAATGCATGCGTGAACGGCGCAGGGTGCGGCGGCCACCTTGAGCCAGCCGTCGAGCAGCGCGACGTGCGCATCCGCGGCGAGCATCGCGTGCGTGCGCGCACCGAGCGCGAGCAGCGTGCCGTGTTCGTCCTGCAGTTGCACGATGCCTTCACGTGATTCGAGCATATCGCCTTCGCGCAGGCTCGCGCCCGCTGTGAGATCGCTCATGCGTGTTCCGCGAATCACGCTCACGGGCGCATCGGCGCCCGCGAGCATCCATCCGGCGTAAGCGGGCGACGCTGCCGCCGCGGCAATGACAAGTCCTGCTGTGCTGAAGGGCAATCGATGAATCATGCTCGCCGCCGGTCGATGCGTTTTGGTCCGGCAGACGCCGGTCTCATCAACACAACAGCCTGGAAGCGCGATTATTCCGGTGCTGTCTCACCTCAGTCAGACGATGCGACGAGCGTGCGCAGACCGTCCGCGGCGGCGCGACCGCGCCGAGCAGCGAGGCGACGTCGCCCTGCGCGAGGCTGCGCGCCCGCCGGTTCAGCGCAGCATCGCCCGATGCGCCGATGAGCGCATAACCGATGTACCCACGGCGCCAGGTGACGACCGCCATCGAGGCGACCGTGCGGTCGACGGGCATCGCGTCAGCCTGGGCTTCGTGCGTCAGGCAACGGGGCGACGGGATTGCCCTGGGAGGGAAGGTAGACGATCTGCACCAGTGGCCGGCCATGAAATTGCAGGGGCTGAACGCGCCTGAACGTGAGGCCATCCGCGCTCAGGTCGGGAATGCCGATGGCGAGCCGATCACCCAGGCGAATCTTGTCGAGCGTTGTCTGCGAGAGGGCCGCATCGACGTCGACATTTGCCAGCGCTTCCCGGCTGTCATGCTGTTGATCGTGCACGGCGGCTTCGACCCAGGCCGCGGTTGCATGAGCGCCTTCCTGATGCGGCACGAGACGGGCATCGTCGTAACCGAAGCGCAACGCTGTAAGCCGATGCGAGCGCGCCGGCGAAAAACGCTGCCGCGAGCCAGCCGACCGCGGCTGTCCTGCGGACCCGCGCCGTCGCGTGCCATGGGGGCGCGCCGATGTTTCTGTCGTCGTTGGCGCCGGCGCCGCGCCCGCAGTGAGCCGGCCCTGGCGTGTCGAGGCGCGCGGCCCGCGCGATGCGGTCGATCATCCGTGCGAGCGACGGCGGAACCGGCGGCAGCCGCTGATGCGCGAAGGCCTCCGCGTACGGCAGGCTCGACCCTTCGAGGCGTTTGACGCGCAACGCCGCATTGGGCGATGCGGCAAGCAGGCGCTCGCGCGCCGCGCATTCACGCGCGGGCAGCTTGCCATCCACCTAGGCCCAGCAGTTCGATGTCGTCCGGTGTCGTAAGGCTTTCAAGCGCTGTTCGCGGCGTATAGTGCAGCGCGGTCTCACGCGCTGTCCGGCGAATCGGACGCGCGTCCCACGCCCCCGGGATACGAAGGGCTAGTCACACAACACCCGAAACGGTGTTTATATTCCATGCGCTAAAAAAGAAAGGCGCGGCGCATCACCCCGCCAGGTTCGCCGGCCCGTGCGACGCCTCACTGAAGAGCGGCGCCATGTCGAGTTCGGAGATGCGCTTGCCGAGCGCGCCCAGATCGACGTCGCCCGCCTGGCCGATGAGCGCATAGCTCATCTCGCCCTGCCGCCAGGTCGTCACGGCCATGGCGTCGACCGTGCGGGACGCGACCGTCTCGTCCGGCCGGGCATCCTTCATCACGCACAGCGCAATGGGCGGCCCGTTGCGCGGCAGATAAACGATCTGCACCAGCGGCTTGTCGTTGAAGCGCAGGCGCTGCACCGACTTGAAAGTCAACCCCGCGCTGCTGAGGTCCGGCACGCGTAGCGCGATGCGGTCCTCGTTGCGGATGTCGGCCACGACGTGTGCGGCGGTAGCCGGATCGTCTTCGCGATAGCCGACCGTGTCGCGGGTGTAGAGCTTCTGATAGCCGACGGCGGCGGCGACCCACGGAGAGACATCCGCGCTCGCCATTTGCGTGCCGCTGCCGGGCTGCGGTGAACCGGGAAGCGAGCCGAAATGGACGAACTGGCCGGCCACGAACGCGCCCGCGACGCACGCCGCAGCGAGCCACATCGGCATGCGGCGCAGCCGCGACCGCACCGGCGCGGCGGGAGCGTGCGTGGCGGCAGGGTTGGCGGGTTCATTGGCGGCCGCGGCGGCCCGATGCGCCTTCACCATCAAGTCGATGTTGAGCCGCAGGCTCTCCGGCACGGGGGGCAGAGCCTGCTTCGCGCAGGCGTCCGCGAACTCAACCTTCGAGGCACGCAGGAGCGCGACTTTCTTGCGCGCTTGCGCGGATTCGTGCAGTTGGGCTTCGACGGATTCGCGCTGCTCGGGAGAGAGCCCGCCGTCGACATAAGCGAGAAGTTGAGCGTCGTCGGCCATCATGCGAACGAATCCTTGTGAGTCGGAGCGGAGCGAGCCTTGGGAGTCTGCTCGCCGAACGTGGCGCCGATCGATTGCCGGGCGCGCGAGAGCCGGTTCATCACCGTGCCGATGGGAATCTCCAGCGTGTCTGCAGTCTGCTGATAAGAGAAGCCTTCGACCGCGACGAGCAACATGACCACACGTTGCGCTTCAGGCAGGCGCTCGATTGCGTCGACGATCTGCCCGTGCATCAACTGCGTTTCCGGACTTCTGTCGACCGGGTCGGGCAGATTTTCGAGGAAGTCGTCGTCCCACTCGAAGCTCGCCCGCTTGCGGACGCTGCGTGCGCGCAGTTCGTTGATCCACGTCGAATGGATGATGGCATACATCCAGCTCAGGGGCGCGGTGTCGGGTTGAAGCTGATGTGCGCGTTCGAGCCCGCGCAGGCACGCGCGCTGCACGAGATCTTCGGCATCGTGCTGGTCGCCCGAAAGACGAAGCGCGAATGCCCACAGGCGCGGCAGCATGTCAGGAAGCATGCTGGGCAGGTCTGCACCGCTCATTTACCGTATCTCTCCATGATCCCCGGGCGGATCCATGCCGCGCGTGCTGTCGCGATCGTGGTCGATCGTCTCCTTGCCGGCACCGGCGCGAGGTACGAACCGCAAAGTTCAGGTTGGGATGAAACACTTCGCCCGAAGGCTTTATTCCACGCGTTCATTTTTTCAGCGCACGTTCTCACGAGCCTCCTCGGCTGTGCGACGCCTGAACGACTCGGCGTAGGCCGAGGCGCGTGCGGCGAGCAGTGGATCGCCGGAAGGCGCGATGCCCCGCGGCAGCACGGTCGGATCGAAATTGACGTCGCGGCATGCGCCGTCGATCTGCGACTCGGCGGACGTGATGACCAGCGTGCCCGCGTCGATTCGATGCGCTTCGCGTTCGGCAGGCCACGCGCGCGTGGCATCGTCGACGGGATCGCCCGGGCCGGCTGGCGTCAGCATCAACCGCCATTTGACGGGATGCTCGCGCAGCCGCGTGCGAAGGTCATGCGCGAGAAAGTCCGGATCGCGCGTTGAATGTCGGCTGGCGTCGAAAGGTGCGTAGGGCGTTTCCGGTGTCACGCTCCAGCGTACGAATCGAGTGGTATCGTCCGAATCGGTGAAACGGAACGCATTGATGCTGTAATAGTTCGCGTTGTAGAAGGCCGAGGACGGCGCATGTGCGGCGAGCCAGTCGAGCAACGCGTTGGTTTCCGGGTGCCCTGCGAAGAACGCCTCCAGCCTGGCGGGATCCGCGCGGCCCGTGCGCGGGTCGGGCCGCATGGCTTCCTGTTGCTCGAACACGGCTTGCGGCGTGCGAACGGCGAAGACCGGCGCGGAGTTCATACCGGTGCGCCATTCTTCTCCATTGCGCATCATGAAGCGCAGGGCGAAACTGCGCACGGTGGTGACCGCGTCATCTTCTGCGGGATTGCCGCCCGGAGCGGAGAAGCGCCCCGTCACCGGCGTACGGCCCGGTCGAAATACCTCGGCACGCGAAAGCGTCGCGCCTTTGCCGTTGCTGTCGAAGTAGCCGCTTACGCAGATTCCCTTGGCATGATTGCGACGGAACCCGAGGTGCCTGCCACTTGCGTGCTCGAATGCGTCGATCAGACGTCTCGGCGAAAGCGTCGGCGCCGTGCCGGGCCAGACAATCCACCCGGCGACCCACGCGAACGATACGACAACCACGGCGAGCGCTGACGCGATGAATGCGCAGCGGGTGATGATTCGCACAGGCGGAATTCGGGGCATAACGCAGAGGCGGGCTATGCGACTGATCAGAGTCAAAGGCTGTCAAGTATAGGGTAGTGCGTCCGAACGCGCAGGTTCCCCGGCCGCAACGACCTCGACTGCCTGCGACGCCCTGCGTGTTCACATACACCGCATAGCGCATTGCGACGCCCCCATGAGCAGATGAGCGCCCGTGCCGTCGCGTTGCGATCGGTCAGATCGACGAAAACCAATGTGCGGGGGAAATTTGGGTCGCCGGTCCTGCGTGCTGGACCGACGACCTGATGTGTGTCGGAGGCGAGCCGATTTGACAACGCACGCCCGATATCTTTGCTGGCGCCCGTTATCAAACTGTGCGTCTCGACATGCTAAATCCTGAACGGCATAGAAGAGTGTGCCCGTAGGGGCGGGCGAGGACGTCATCCCCACCGGGAATTCAAAATAATGCTGCACAGGTTCACGCGCTCGAAGCCCGGGTCCTTGTATGCCAGGAAATCGTCGTTGAACGTGCC
>NZ_JACFYJ010000040.1:0-74962 GCF_037126505.1 Paraburkholderia bengalensis | reverse complement strand
CCCGCCCGCGGCCAGCGTCTCGCGCAGCGCGGCGCCCAACGGGCCGGCGGCGACGGCGCGCGGCTCGAGATTGGTCATCGCCAGCAGAAGCGGCCGCAGCATGCGGTCCCACAGCGGGCCGTTGCTGCGCATTGTCTGCGCGACGGTGCGGCCGGGCTTCGCCCGCAGCAATGGCACGATGGACAGGTAGTCGGTCCATCGCGTGTCCGGCACCCGCGCGCGCTCCTCGAAAATCCACGCGGGAAAGCGTCCCGGCGACATCCGGACGGTCCAGCGCTGGTTCGTCGCGAGATCGGCGAACGGGAACTCGGGCCGGGTCGGTCCGACGAGATCGTCAGCGGACCCGATGGCGCGCACGTAATTCAGTGTGGCCTGCTGGCCGGACAGCACCAGATGATTCCCGCTGTCGACAGCCGTGGCCAGCGTGCGGTCGTAATACGTGCGGCACCGCCCGCCCGCCTGTTCGGCCGCCTCGTACAACACGACCTGCGCGCCGCGCCGCTGCAGTTGCACGGCGGCGGCGAGACCGGCCAATCCTGCGCCGATCACATGGACCAGCTTTCGCATCAAAAGAAGGCGTACCGCGCGACGATTGCCAGCATCCGCAGCTTTGGCTTGCTGACCTTCGTGCGCGGAATGTCGAAGCCGCGCTCCAGCGTACGCTCCAGCAGCACGCGGTACACGCCCGACATGATGCGCGGCGCCTTCACCTGCGCGCGCGGTTGCGCGTCCATGATCGCGTCGGCGGCGGCGAAGTGCTGCTTCGCGCGTTCCGCGAGGGTCGCGCAGACGCGCGGCAGCGACGGATCATCGGCGATCTGCAGCGGATTCGTTGCCGCGATGCCTTCGCGCGCGAGCAATTCGTACGGCAGATAGCAGCGGTTGATTTCCGCGTCTTCGTCGATGTCGCGCAGGATGTTCGTCAACTGCAGCGCGCGCCCCAGATGGTGCGACAGCTCGATGCCAGGCTGCTCCTGCATCCCGAAAATCCTCACCGATAGCCGGCCCGCCGCGCTCGCGACGCGATCGCAGTAGAGATCGAGCGTGGCTTCGTCGGGCGCGCAGATGTCGGCGGCCGCGTCCATTGCCATGCCCTCGATCATCGCGTGGAAGTCTTCGCGCTGCAGGTGAAACGTGTGGATGTGCCGGGTCAGCTCCAGCAGCGACGCCCGCGGCGAGCCGGCGTAGCACGCGTCGATGTCGGCCCGCCAGCGCTCGAGGCCCGCGTCGCGCTCGGCGCGCGGCAGATCGCTGTCGGCGATGTCGTCGACGGCGCGGCAGAAAGCATAGACCTGGTACATCGCATCGCGCTGCGCAGGCGGCAAGATGCGCATCGCGAGGTAAAACGAGCTGCCGGAACTGGCGGCGGCTGCGTCGGTTTGTGTGTCGTCCACGACGAGGTTGGAAACGGCCAAGACGATCTCCGCTGAGACACCCACGACGGGGCGATCAAGAAGTCATGCCTACCCGCAGGGCAAGCCGCCCGCGCGCGCGGACACGCGCGAAACACCGGCCAGGAGGCCGGGAAACGGGCAAAAGTATACCAATCTTTGACAGTCGACGCAGAAGCGGCGGGAACCGCGCGGCGAAGCGAACGGGTGGACACAGGGATCGGTCGCGCGATGCCGTCGTTGAAATTGCGCCTCATATGCAGCGAAGAAAATCATAAATCGCCTTGCAATTGATTTCGGATAAAACATCGCCCGCTTATCTCAAGTTAGGAATTTTCCCAGATACCTGGATATCGATCGCGATTACATTTAGCGCAGCGTTCCGACGCCGCCCGACGGGCGAATGACTCGTACGCCTTGTGCGTCAATCGTTTCGCGCGGTCAGGAATATTCACTTAAATGCCAGGCCGATTTTATCGGCAGATTTTCAATGCGAAATTCTTTCGTAATTCCGTATCTTGATAAATCAACGCATTCGATGATTGATTTGATCCGAAATAAGGAGATCCAATGAAACTCTCGATATTTTTAGCCGCGCCGTTTCTCGCCGCATTGACGCTTTCGACACCCGTTTTCGCCACGCAAAACGACGAAGCGGTGATCCGTCAGATGGAAGAAACGTGGGTCCAGGCCAGCATGCATCACGACCGCGACACGCTGAAAATGCTGCTCGACGACTCGTATCGCGAAATTACGCCGCAAGGCACGACACGCTCGAAAAGTGATGTGCTGAGCGCGCCGCCTGCGCCCGCCGGCTCCACGCAGACACTGCAGAACGTGCAAGTGCAAGTGGACGGCGATCAGGCCACCGCGATAGGCGAGAACCGCTTCATGGCGCCAGACGGCCAGCAGGCCGTATTCGCGTTCAAGGACGATTTCGCGCGCCGCGAAGGTCAGTGGCGCGTCGTCGGTTCGTGGATGAGCCGCAAGTAATGCGCATCGCCGGAGCGGGAAGGCGCCCGCTCTTCCCGCAAAGAACCCTCAGACAAACGCAACCGACCGGTTGCGCCCCTGCCGCTTCGCGCTATAGAGCGCAGCGTCCGCTTCGTTGATCAGCGCTTCGTAGGCCGGCACGCCGACGCGCGCCGCCGCGCCGCCGACACTCGCCGTCACGGGCACGTCGACGCCTTGCACGTCGACGGGCCGATCGCCGATCGTGTTGCGAATTTTCTCCGCGACCAGCATCGCGTCTTCGAGCGGCGTACACGGCAGGAGCAGCGCGAATTCCTCGCCGCCGAAACGCCCGAACGTATCCTGCGCGCGCAAGACGTGCGACACGCGCTGCGCCATCTCGCGCAGCACCGTGTCGCCGACCACGTGGCCGAACTGGTCGTTGATCTTCTTGAAGTGATCGAGATCGAACAGCAGGATGGACAGCTCGCCCCCGTAGCGCTGCCAGCGCGTGTATTCGTCGCGCAGCCGCGCTTCGAAGAAACGGCGATTCGCGATGCCCGTCAGGCCGTCGCGATCGGCGTATTCCTGCAGTTTCGCGACGGCTTCTTCGCGCTCGCGCTGCATGATGCTCACGTGCGTCACATCCGAAATCGTCACGCAGACGGCCTCCACTTCACGCTCGCGCATGAGCGGCATGAACGTGCAGTCCTGCTGCATGAAATCGACGCCGCCGGTGATCGGCCGGTCGTGATCGAACTTGAACAGATACGGGCGCTGTTCCCACGAACTGAACGCGAAGCTGCCAAGCTGAAACACGCTTTCGAGCTTGCGCGTCAGCCAGACGCGCGGCAGTTCCGGGAAGCTCGCGAAAATCGACTTGCCGACCACCTGTTGCGCCGACAGCCCGCTGTGATCGTGCATGAAGCGATTCCACATCAGCACGTTCATCTGGCGGTCGAGCACGAAAATGCCAAAGCCGACCCGTTCGACAACCAGGTCGCTCAGCGTGGGAAGCGGGGCATTCATATGCTGGAAAGCAACGCGTCCAGCGCGTTGCTCAAATGACGGATCGAATCTTCCGCCATCAGCATCACGAGGTGGGCGCGGAAACTCTGATCCTCCAACGCGAAATTCACTTCGACGAGCAGCGCGACTTCCCAGGCGAGCACGTTCGGCTGGAACACGTCGTCGAGCGACATGGCCGAGCCGAGCAGCCCCGGCGGCGAGAACACCGGCATGCGACCGAGCTGGTCGAGAATGCACGACACGCACGCGCCCGTCAGGATGTTGGCGACGTCGAACACCAGTTCTTCCTGCGTCGTCGCCTCATACGCGGATTTCGCGTACGGGTCGTTCACCAGCGAGCAAAGCTGCTCGATGCTGCCGCTGCGGCAGATCACCAGCGCCTCGCCTTTGATGTCGGAGCGAAAGCCCTGTCGAACGGCGCTGACGGGCTCGTTGATGCCCGTCATCTCGCGCAGCGCCTGCGCCCCTTCGCGCACGGCCACCACGCGCACCCGCGGCACCGACAGTTCGATGAACGCATCCAGCAGGAGAGCGAGGCGCTTCGCGGCCTGGCCCATCGCCAGATTGGCGACCTCCTGCAGCGCGTCGCGCTGGTCTTCGTTGAGGACTGGCTCAGACATACAACCCGTACTCCTTGAGGATGGGAAGCACCGCCTCGGTCGTCACGGGCTTCGGAATAAACGCGACCGCGCCAAGCGCGCGAACGCGTTCCGTTGCCATCGGCTGAATATCGGCGGACACGACGATCACGAATGTATTCAGGTCCTCGTGCTGCAAGGCCTCCAGCACCTGATAGCCCGTCATGTCGGGCATCGTCAGGTCCAGAAACATGACCGACGCGCGCCCCTTGCGATAATGCTCGAGCGCTTCGCGTCCATTGGACGCGTAGGTGATGTCGACATCCCAATCCGGCGGCAATGCCTTCGTGAGCACCTTGCGTGCAAGCAACGAATCATCGGCGATCACAATAGGCAAAGACATGGCGGCAAACGGGAAACGGAGTGGGCTCTTTCGTGTTAACGGCGGTGCGTGGCGGAACTTGAGTGAAAGTTCGCCCGCTCTCGCGACGGCGCCGCGTGGACGAGGGCAAGACGGGAGAGCGCAGCCCCCGGTTCGCGGCGTCGCAGAACGGGGCCTGGACGGCGCGTGACGCATGCGCTGCGCGCGGCCGCTGCAGCGTACATGCAATGGACAACGGCAATGACCGGCATGTTTTGAGCCTACCCCGTAGATAATGCGGCGGCAGCAAAACGGCGTTCATGGCCCCGTGGTGCCCCGCTGGTCTCCGCGAGGGTCTGCCCGGCCTTGCATGGCGTGCAATGCCCGGTCCCTCGCGCGGAATTCGCCCGATCATGGCGGGCTGTTTAGTTATCTTGGCGCAATTTTCGAATCAAATGGGCGAAAAGGCAACTCGTCAGAATGCTTTCGTCGAAGTAATTCCACTCATTTTTATCTAATGCTAGTAAAAAATCGAGGATAAACGTGCAAATCCATCATTTTTATACTTTTGTGTACGTTTGCGCTTCCGGATTTGTCGCTGATTGGCTCACTCGTCTGACTAAAGCGGACGGCCCGACGACGCGCCGCCCACGCGCACAAGTTGTTGCATTACGCGCGAGCAAATCGCGCACTTGAACCTATGATGAGAACTCACACGTCTTTCACCGGCCGCCCGCGCGGCTTGCGCCATGACAGCTGACCGGTCCGATTCCGTCGACGCGAACGCCACCGACGTGCGTATCGCCGATGTACGGGCGGACGAAGCCGTCTTTCCCGCCGTCCCCGAGCAGAATTTCGCAGTGCGCCGCATGACGCTGATCGCGTTGCTGGTCGCGGCCGTCCTGGTGCCGTGCGTGTTCGTCGCGGCGATGGCGTTCAACGACCTGCGCACGCGCGAAGCCGACGCCACCGACGCAACGCTGCGCACGGTGCGCGTCGCCGAAGAGCACGCGCTGAAGGTGTTTGACATGAACGAAGCGCTCGATGCGCGCGTCGTCGATCTCGTGCAGGGACTAGACGACGACGGCATCCGCGCGCGCGAGGCCGCAATCCACGAGAAGCTGCAGACGATGGGCGGCGGTTATCCGCAGGTCGCAGCGGTGTCGATCTTCGGACGCGAAGGCACGCTGCTCGCCAGCAGCCGGTTCTTTCCTGCGCCGCCCGTGTCGATCCGCCAGCGCGAGGACTTCGTCGGGATTCGCGACGGGCAGGTGCTCGAGCATGTGTCGAAGGTGATGGTCGGGCATGTGGCGGGCGAGATCGTGTTCAACACGGGCGTCGCGCGGCGCGGCGACGATGGCGCGTTCGAGGGCGTCGTGTCGGTGGCGCTGCGGCCCAGCTACTTCAACGCGTTCTATCGCGAGCTGCTCGGCGGCGCCGATTCACCCATGACGATGGCGCTGACGCGCTCCGACGCGTCGCTGCTCGCGCACTATCCCACGGGCGCGCCGTCGAAGGCCGCTGAGCCCGGGCACCACAACGCCTACATCGAGGCGCTCGCCGAAGGCCGGCGCGCGGGCGTCGTGCGGGTGCGCTCGCCGCTCGACGGCCAGCGCTCGATCGTCGCGTTCCGGCGCGTCGGCTCGTATCCGGCGTACGTGGCCGTGAGCTATCGCACGTCGGCGATCTGGGCCGGGTGGTATCGCCATCTGAGCGTGCTGATCCTGTCGACCTTCGTCCCGTCGATCGTGCTGTGGTGCGTGACCTGGCTGTCGCTCAAGCGTCTCGCCGCCGAAGAGGAAGCGTGGGAGCGCTGGCAGGCGGAAGCGTCGATGCGGCGTTCGATCGAATCCGCGTACCGGCAGTCGCGCAAGATGGAAGCGCTCGGCAATCTGGTCGGCAGCGTCGCACACGATTTCAACAACCTGCTGATGATCGTCTCGGCCAACGTGCAGATCCTCAGGCGGCGCGGGGCGGCCGCGTTCGACCGCGAGTTGTCCGCCGTCGAGCGCGCGTTGAAGAGCGGCCAGTCGCTCACGCGGCAGTTGCTCGGCGTCGCGCGCAAACAGCCGTTGCGCAACGAGACGCTCGACGTCGAGCGCTGGCTGCCGGGCTGCGCGATCTGCTGCGCGCCTCGCTCGGCGCGAAGGTCGCGCTCGTGATGGACGTGGGCGCCGAGGTGTGGCCGATGCGGGTCGATGTCGCCGAACTCGAACTGGCGCTGATCAATGTCGCCGTCAACGCACGCGATGCGATGCCCAACGGCGGCCGCTTCACGGTGCGCGCGAAAAACGTGACCTTCCGCCACGAGGAAGGCTTTCCGATCACGGGCGATTTCGTGCAGCTTTCGCTGGAAGACACCGGCGTCGGCATGCCGCCGGATGTGCTCGCGCGCGCCTTCGAGCCGCTTTACACCACCAAGCCGAAGGGCATGGGCACAGGGCTCGGATTGCCGCAGGTGTTTGCCTTCTGCGAGCGCTCGGGCGGGCTCGCCGCGATCGACAGTGCGATCGGGGCGGGCACGTCGGTGCGGCTGTATTTGCCGCGCGCGACCGAGGCTCCGAAAGCCGAGCGGCCCGCCGAACCCGTCGCGCAAGAAGCGGGCGTGCCGCACGGGTTGCGCATTCTGCTCGTCGAGGATAACGACGAGGTCGCGGCCGGCACGGAAGCACTGCTGCAGATGATGGGACACGAGGTCACCTGTGTGTTCAACGCAGACGCCGCGATGGAGCGGCTCGACGCGGAACGCGCCCGGCAGGCGGACACGGGCGAACCTTTGCCGTTCGATCTCGTGATTTCCGACATCCACATGCCGGGCTCGCTGAACGGCATCGATCTCGCCGAACGCGTGCAGTCGTTCGAAACCAGGCTGCCCGTGATTCTCGTCACCGGCTACGCGGAAGAGCTGGAGCGCGCACGACACGTCGACGCGCGCGTGCTGTCGAAGCCGTTCGATATCGCGCTGCTCGACAAATTCCTGCAGACGCTGCAGCGCGATCTCGCGCATTCGCCCACGCATCCGTCGAGCTGAGTTCCCGCTTGGCGGGCCTTGGTTCCGACGATTTACCTGCATTTTGTAAAAGCGCGCCGCTGTGCACGGCGGGCGCCCGCGCAAAACGGCTTCTGCGCCCGTCGCGCGACTCCCGATGCGGCGCGGCGCGCCGCGTCCCCGCCCGGCATGAAGGTTGCGCAACTGGGGTTATCCTGGATAGCGCGGCGCGGTGCCGCATCCGTTCAGAAAGCCGACGGAGGCAGACATGCAACACACCGTGATTGGACTCTTCCAAACCTATGCGCAGGCCGAGAGCGCACGCAATGTGCTCTTGCAGACCGGCTTCTCATCCGCCGACATCGAGTTGCAGGCGAATCCCGAAACGCCCGTCGACGCCGCGGCCACGCGTTCACCTGGCGTCATCGCCAACATCGAGCGATTTCTGGCGAGTCTGTTCAGCACGTCCGGCCCGACAGCGCCCGAGGCGGAACGCTACACAGAAGCCGTGCGTCGCGGCGCCGTGCTCGTCGCCGTGAACGCCGCGAGCGAGTCGCATGCGCTGCTCGCGCGCGAATCGCTGAGCAAGCTCGGTGCCATCGAAGTCGGCGAGCGCGCGCCCGATGTGGAGCCGGGTATCGAACGCGCCGAGACGTTGGAAGAAAATCGGCGCGAGCACTCGTTGATGGATGAACTCGGACTCAGCACGCCCGCGGCGAAGCCGGCCGCCTCGCAACCGCCCGTCGATGCGCAGCTCGCCGCAGAAGAAGCGCGCCGGCGCGAACGCCTCGATACGATGCACGGCGTGCCGCCCATCGACGAGACGTCGGCGGAGGCGCTTGCCGCAGCGAGCGCGCCGGGCGCGGGCGCCGTGATGCGGCCGGACGTGCCGCCGCCGGAACCGCCACGCGCCGACACGCGGCCGGGCGCAGCGTCCGACGAACGTCCCGATTACTCGATGCGCACGGAAGACAGGCCGTCCGCGCCCGACTTGCCCGCGTCGGCAGCGATTGCAGCGGCGGGCGTCGCCGGGTCAGGCGCCGTCATGACACCCGACACTGCCGCCCCCGCGCGCGCGATGCCCGAGCAGGTGCCGGACGAGTTTGTCGAATATGAAGAAGATTTCCGCGGTCACTACGACGAGGAATACGCGCACGAAGGTCTGCGCTTCGACGAGTACGTGCCCGCCTATCACTACGGCGCGTCGATGGCGCGCGAGATCCGCTATCAGGATCGTTCGTGGGATGAAGTGGAACCGGAAGTGCGCGCGGATTGGGAACGCGAGCGGTCCGTTGGTAGCTGGGAGCGCTTCAAGGCCGCGGTGCGGCACGGGTGGGATCGCGTGACGGGGCACGCGTCACATCGGTGAGTCGCGCGGCAATAACGCGGCGTCCCGCCGAGGGCGCCGCGTCTGAATTTTCCGGACGATGCTGTCAGCCGACGTGACGCTTGACCCACTCCACGTAACGATCGACGAACTTCTGCAGGAATTTGCGCGTGTCGTCGTTCGTGATATTGCCATTTTCGTCGATCTGGCCGGCCGTATGTTTGATGAACATCTCCGGCTGACCGAGCGTGTGGACATCGAGATAGGCGAGCACGTTGCGCAAATGCTGCTGCGAGAGCGCCGTACCCGTCGCGCCAGGCGACGTGCCGATCACAGCGCCCGGCTTGTCACCCCAGACATTGTGCCCCCAGGGACGCGACCCCCAGTCGAGCGCGTTTTTCAGCACGCCGGGCATTGACCGGTTGTATTCGGGCGTGACGAACAGCAACCCGTTTGCGGCCTGAATCCGCTGCTTAAAGTTGCGCGCGACTTCCGGGAAGTCGTCGTCATAGTCCTGGCTATAAAGCGGGAGTGAACCGATATCGAGAAACTCGAAAGAGAAATCAGAAGGCGCAATGGAGATCAGCGCCTTCGCCAGCTGACGGTTGAACGAATCGCGGCGCAAGCTGCCGACGACGACTGCGATGTGATAGGCCATGTCTTTCTTCCTCGGTTGGCGCGATAGCGCGAAAAGGGGGAATACGACCTGTCAATCATAGCCGCCGATGCGCGATCCGAAGGCAGCCTTTTTTGGTGCATCGCGTGACGGTTTCTTGACACGATGTGGATAACGTTCGAACCGGCAAAGTTATCCACAGATTTTTTGGATAACCCTGTGGATAGTTGCGATCTTTGCCTTATCAATCAAGCCGGTCCCCGGGCTGTCGCCTGATGCAACAAGCGGCGCACGACCTCGCTTATCGCAAAAGCTTCAGAGCGAAGTTGGGGGCAAGCGATTCTCAGAGTGACTGAGCGGTCGTCGCGGACGTTGCGGGAACGGCGTTTGCTGCCAAGAGGCCAGGAGGAACTGATCATGACAGTGGAACATTCAGGCAAGTCTCACGACGAAGCATTCGCGGTCCGTCAGCAGCACAAGCCGCGTTCGCTCGAACAGCCCGGCGGCGAGATGGCCGTAGAAGGAACCGAGGCCGATGAAACGCATAGCTGCGGCGAACTCTCGGAACGCGGCAAGCAGGTGTGGCGGACGGGCAGCGGTATCGACGGCGGCGGGAAGACGTGATGGCTTCCTTCCACGCTCACTAATGTGTATAGGGGTGTACAGGGGCGCCACGTGATGCCCCTTTTACTTTGCAGCACGATGAGCGCTTCTGCCGGTCTTTCAGCGCATCGACGGCGGCGTGTCGTGGTATCGCGCAAAGAAGGCGCCATGTGCCGCTTCGTCGACGCTAACCGGATGCCTCTCAGACGAAGCTGGATGCTTCGCCAGCATCGCCGCCGGACGGATCGGACGATGCTGGAAATTGCCACCGCAATTAGGACACACATTGCGCAAGGCGGTCAGCGCGCAGACCTCGCAGAACGTGCATTCGAAACTGCAGATCATCGCGTCGGTGGCGTTCGGCGGCAGCGCTTTGCCGCATCCTTCGCATGACGGTCTTAGCTCCAGCATGGCGATCTCCTGAATGGATTGGGAATTGAATTTAGCTTGTGAGGCGAACGCGCGCGCCCGATGTTCGAAGTGTATGAAGCGGGGCAAAGGCAATAACGTCAGTCCTGCATCAATTCCTGCCACACCGCGATCGGATGATTTGCTTATGCGAATTTATCGGTTCGCACGCGATGGACGTCGGCTTATCGTTGAGCGCAATCGGTCCCTGTTGCGACCGTCTTCGCCACATCGAATTCAGATATGTCTCGACACGCTACCTTCACTCGCCGCGCCTTTCTCGCCGGAGCCGGCGCATTTCTCGCATCCGCCGCTTTACCGTCCATTGCGCAGACCGGCGCGAAGGAAATCCGCATCGGATATCAGAAAGCGGCCAGCACACTGGTCTTGCTGAAAGCGCATGGAACGCTTGAAAAGCGCTTTGCACCGCAAGGCGTCGGCGTGAAGTGGACGGAGTTTCCTGCGGGGCCACAGTTGCTGGAAGGACTGAACGTCGGCTCGATTGATTTTGGTTACGTCGGGGAGGCGCCGCCCGTCATCGCGCAGGCAGCGGGCGCCAATTTCGTATACACCGCGTACGAGATCCCAACGCCGCAGGCGGAGGGCATTCTCGTCCATCGCGACGCGCCGATCCAGTCGATCGCGGACCTGAAAGGCAAGCGGGTGGCGCTGAACAAAGGCTCCGATGTCCACTGGTTTCTGGTGGCAGCACTTGAGAAGGCAGGCGTGAAATACACGGACATTCAGACCGTTTTCCTGCCGCCCGCCGACGCACGTGCGGCGTTCGAGCGCGGTGCGATCGACGCATGGGCGGTCTGGGACCCGTTCCTCGAAGCGGCGAAACGTCAATCGAATGCAAGACTGCTGACTGACGGCGCAGGCATTGTCAGTCATCACCAGTTCTTCCTGAGCGCACGGCCCTTCGCCCAACAGAACTCGGAATTAGTTGACGCGGTCGTCGCCGAAGTTGGAAAGGAAGGCGCGTGGGTTCGCGGGCACTACGCGGAAGCGGCGGCGCAACTCGCACCGATTCAAGGGCTCGACGCTAACGTGATCGAAGCCGGCTTACGGCACTATGCCCACGTCTATAAACCTATTGATGCGGGCGTGCTCGCCGAGCAGCAGAAAATCGCCGACGCATTTACCGAGCTGCGCATCATTCCGACGAAGATTGTGACCAAGGAAGCGGTTCTTGCCGCAAAGGCGTAACGCGCGCAACCGCTTCCTTTTCGAATAAGATCTGACCTTTGGCCGGTTTCCTTTGCCTAGCCTCCGAGTTCGGGGAACAGCGCCTTGACGTTCTCTGGGGGGCGGCCAATAACAGCACGCCCGTTGCGCACGACGATGGGACGCTGAAGCAGGATCGGATGTTCAGCGATTGCTTCGTATAACTGAGCGTCACTCAAGGACGTGTCGGAAAGCCCCAGCTCCGTATAGACGGGCTCCGAGTCACGCATCATTTCCCGCACAGGACATCCGAGCATCCTGTTCAACTCCTTCAGCTGCGCGGCCGACAACGATGTCCGAAGGTATTCGACGATCTCGACAGGCTCATTCGTCGGGTTGTAGACGTCGTTGACCAGTTCGCAGGCGCCGCGCGACTTGGAGCAACGCGCATTGTGGTAGATGGTGATCATGGGCTTAAGGGGTGGTGAGAACAGGGGATAGATTCTAGCGGGGGGACGCGTCGAGCGGCGGCTGCGAAAGATCCGCCGTTCGCGGGTGCGTTTGTCTCATGTTCCTGTCGCTGTATGAGCGCGGCTGGCGAGGTTTGATGCAACCGGTCTCCTTTGCGCGCCGGCTTCTTTGCTGGCGCATGCACACGCTATGCACGCGTCCGATTCCCCTTTATGCGCATAAAGCTTCAGCTCGGCTGCTGTGCGACGCGGAAATCTTGTTGCGTCACTTGACCGCCCCCCTGCGTGACAGCGTTTGCGCGACGCCTCAAGCGGGTTTATGCGCATAAACCTGTCCAGCAGACGTTCGCGACTCGACTTAGCACTTCGCGCGGCGTTGATCACTCATTCCCACATCCGCACTCGCCGCGCGAGCTCTTTGGCAAGACCCATAGCTTGACCCGTTCCTCGCTACTCGTTCAACGCGCCCACATACGTCTCGCTCACTCCTTTATGCGCATAAACCCATGCGAAATGTCCTATAACCGTTGGAATCAACCAAAAACATTTGAATTAAAAAATCTGCAAGGTAAAATTCAGCGGCGTCTAAAAAGAGGAGGTGAACTTGGCGGCAGAAATCATCGCTGTGACACAGCAAAAGGGCGGGGTCGGTAAGAGCACCATTGCGATGCACCTCGGCGCTGCTTTTCATGAAAGGGGCAAGCGCGTCCTCGTCGTCGACGCTGATGGCCAAAACACGCTGATCCATTGGGCAAGCGCATCGTCCGATAGCGATTCCGGCATCCCGTTCCCGGTCGTCAACCTCTCCGAAGCAGGCGCGCAGATTCATCGCGAGATCAAGAAGTTTGTCGCCGACTATGACCTGATCGTTGTCGACTGTCCGCCGTCCATCACGGAAAAGGTGTCGGGGGTTGTCCTTCTGGCTGCGACGGTTGCCGTCATTCCCACGTCGTCATCGCCCGCGGACTACTGGTCGAGCGTCGGACTCGTCAAACTGGTCCAGCAAGCTCAGGTCATGAATGAAGACCTGCGTGCGGTATTTCTCCTCAACAAGACAGAGGAGAAGCGCATGTTGACGCGTGAATTGAAGCGCGCGCTGGAAGAGCTAGGCTTTCCGCTGCTTCGCACTCAAATTCCCACCCGCGAGGCATACAAGCAAGCGATGGCGCTTGGACAGACGGTCTTGCAGATGAACGACCGAGGCGCGAAGCTCGCCAGCCTGGAGATTCGCGCATGCGCGGACGAGATCGCCGCTTTGCTCCCCTGAATTTATGCGCATAAAGGTACATGAATGAAACCGTCTCAATTCGCCAAAGGCTTCCAGGCACGTCCCGACACAACCAGCAGCGAAAAGCGCACCGCGCTCGACCGGCTCAATGCGATTGACGGGTTGGTGCAGAATGCGCCAAACGCCGCGAACATCACTGCATTCAAGAGTCACGCCGTATCCCAACCTTCATCGGGCGACATCGACGTCGTCGATAGTTCGAACGAGTCGGCTGAGTATCGCGCGTGGCGAACTGAGCACAACTATCGTCCCGGACAGATCATCGAATTGCCGCTTAAGGCAATCAAACCGAGCCCGTTCAATCCGCGATACTTCTATCTGAAGTCGTCCATCGCCGAACTCGCGGTCAATCTCGCGAAGCAAGGTCAGCAGCAAGCGATCCACGTCATTCCCGATTACGACAATCCAGGCAGCTATTTCGTCAGTGACGGTGGGCGACGGGTCCGCGCCTTGAAGGAGGCGAACAAGGAGACGGTGAAGGCGATCGTTATCGATCTGCCGATTGGCATCCAGAGCTACAAGCTCGGTTACGACCTGAATGTCCAGCGCGATTCCCAGACGGTGTTCGACAACGCAGTCGTATGGCGTCGCTTTCTCGATGAGAAACACTTTCAGAGTCAGCGAGAACTTGCCGAGCATCTCGGCCTTGACGAGTCGACCATCGCTGTCGCGCTGTCGATCGCGAAACTGCCTGAGACCGTGATGCAAGAAATGGTCGCGCGGCCCGATCGCTTTGGCTCGAACATGGCGTATCAGGTCGGGCGATATCATTCGGCCCGGGGCACAGAATCGACGTTGCGTCTCATCAACAAAATTCTCTCCGACGACCTGAGCACGCGGCAGGTCGCGGACGTCGTTAAGGGACGGGCAACGACGCAGGAAACCGCGAAGCCGGCAGGGCGCCAGCGCTACGCGCAGCGACTGGATATCAAATTGGGTGGCGTGTCCGTCGGCGACTTGAAGTCATATGGCGACGATCGACTCGAACTGAAATTGCGCGGCTTGTCACGAGTCAAGCGCGACGAAATCCTGCGGCAAATCGAGCAGATGCTGTCCGAGCAGTCGTGAAACCGCGGGATGGAGCGCGCCAATCGTGGCGCGTTCCATAACAATCAAGCTGCTCGCGTCTGACTGAGCGTGAATGCGAGCAGATCACCGTCCGTCGGCTCGCCCCATGTCTTGCGCGCGAGCCAATCGAAGAAAGCCGTTTCGGTGAGCTTCGATTCCAGACCACGGCGGCGCCAATCGTCGCGCAAATGAGAGCCAAGACCAGGCAGCTCGTCTTCCTCAAACGAGTGGCGCGCCACTTCGCGCTCGGCATCGCCCTGTTCTTCGTACAACGCCTGCGCTTCCTTACGCCGATACGCCATGTACTCGCCAAGCAGCCGTGCCTTCAGGTCGTCGGCGGGTGCCGCCGATCCCTTGCTGGCGGCCGCCGACGGCAGCGCATCGACAGGCGGCGCGTAGCCTTTCTTCAGCGCGTCCTTGAACAGCGCAGGCGCGCTGCGCACGGGCGGCAAGGTCGTGCTGCGCATTCGTTGCTCCGTCATTTGCAGCGCCGCGCGAATCCGGTTCTCCTCGCTGTCGGCATAAAGCGTCTGCGCCTCCTTCAGCGGAATACCGATCTTCACCATCCGGTCGACAAGCGTGCTGTCGAAAACGTTCGGATGCTCATCCAGCGCGAGCATCGGCTGCTTGCGCTCCGTCACCCGAAACTGGATCTCGGCAACGCGGCGGCCTTCGCGGTGTTCGATCAGCTCGACAAAGATATTGGTGACGGCATTGACCTCCGCGATCGCGGGCCGCAGGTAATCGCGCTTGAAGTACTTGTATTCGCGCTTGGCCTCGTCACCCGCTTCCGTATCGGGCGTGCCCGACAGGATGGGCCGCCACCATTCCCACGCTTCGCGCATCGTCAGATGGCTCGGATTGGTCAGATAGCGTACGCAGATTTCGTATAGCGCGAGCCCGGCGCTGCTGCGCAACTGGCTTTGGAACTGCAGGCTCAAGCGCGCATATTGAACGGGATCGAGCAACTTCTTCTTGATCTTGGGCGCGAACGAGAATTCGACCCAAACGCGGCGCGTCGCCGGGTCTTCGAGAATTTCCGCGTCGGCAATCAACGTCGAAATGCCCCACTTGCGGCCCGGCTTCTGGCTCGACGTGCCCTGACTCCACTCGACCTGCACCGAAACCATCCGGCGCAAATGCTCCTTGACGAGCGCGGTGTCGTTCGAATCGAATGCAGAATTCGCGACGATATCCGAAAGCAACGCGCGATAGGTGTCGCCCGATTCGTCCGCCTGCTGCGCGACCGCCAGAAGCACGTTGAACAGCTTACGGGTGAGCAGTGTGATCTTGCCGCTCTTGGGTTGAATGGCGATCGCCTCGACGGCTTTGCGCAATTCGGCGGAGCTGGGGCTCACCACATCGGTTTTTTTCGCGCGCTTCGTGGCCATGCGTCGAGTCAGGAAGAGATTTTGCGAAAGCATACCGGCTGTGGTGATGCGCGTCTATAGCGCGGGTCTCACCTACTTTCGGTGAAACCAGTTTACGGCGGCCAACTCACCAGGACATGCTCCCGAAAATGCTCACCATCGGTCGGGTAGGCCGTTTGTGGGCAGCAATGACGGTCGTGGGTCGCCCAAAAACCGGCGCTCGAAGCAGTGGCCGAAGTACGCAAAATCGTTTCCCGAACACCCTCACCATTGCCCACGTTGCAATCAGACGACGGCGCGAGGCCGCGTTCGCGCGCACGGCGACGAAAGACGCGCTCGCGCGACCCATTGCAGACGGTCCTGCACTAAGCTCCTTCGCAGCTTTTCGCTCGCACACGCCGCACCAACGAAGGCTCCTCCACGCTCCGAATCGCTCGAGCACGGCCAAGGCGCCCATCTTTCCTGTCGAGATGTGGCCGCGCACCCCGATGCACATGCGCACACGATCATACGATGCATGCCGCACCCGCGCCCCATGGTTTAGCCGCATCGAGTCCCGAACTACCTCACCTTTGTCGACAGAAAACGTCTTGCCGGTTCGAGCTCAGCTGGCATGGCAAGACTTTTTGGTGCCGAAAACGCTCCCGGAGATCCTCACCTTTGCGCGGGCGCAGAAAGGAACGCTACCAATTCACATCCGGCACGCGCATCCCGAAAACGCTCACCTGAAGACGCGCAGCGAACAAAAGTTTGCAAATTTAGGCACTTAGCCGCTAAGGACATGGCTCGCCCACCGCCAGATCGGCGCAGTCGCTCCCGAATTTCCTCACCTCACACCGACGACGGTTTGAAACTACGTCAGTAATTTCAGCGACCGCTAGTCCCGAAAAATCTCACCTTAATCAAATCGGCCCATCCAACAGTGCGATTCGCAGATCACGCATCGACGCTGGGTATACACGGGTTGCCGTGTCGAAGCCCCCCGAATTCTCTCACCTCTGACATAAATTGACGTTGCTCTCCATCCCGGAAACCCTCACCTTTCAACGATTCCGCGTCAATTCAGGCCCGAGATATGCATACCGCTGCGTCTCCCCCGAATCCGCTCACCATTCAAAGTCGGGCGACGCGTCCTCTCCAAACAAACGTCTACGGGCTCCCGCAAATCCTCACCTTTACCGAAAATTCACCGAAATAACGGTGTCGCGCGCCATTGATCCCCGAAAAATCTCACCTCGGCACGCGAAATTCTCCCGTCGACGCTCACCCATCGCAGTTGGACGCGCAAAATTGCGTGCCCACCATGGCGAATTTCGCTTCCCGAAGCCCCTCACCCGGGCGATCCGTGTTCGGAAACCGGTCGGGCAACGTTTACAGCGGGATAGCGCACATCTCGTCCCGCAAACCCTCACCTTTCGCAGACGCACTCAAAACGGCTGCTCCCGAAGCCACTCACGATCTTTCCCGACGGGGCTCACCGGGCATCCCGAACCCCTTCACTCGCGTCTCCCGCGAATCCTCACCATGCTTCCCGTAAAGTTTCACCTTATCGGCCGTAAAGCCACATCCAGTAAGGGTTCCGCGTGGCGTTAACGGTTTTAACTTAGGTTCAAAGGTGTTTACTTTTATTACTCTCAACAAAGAGCCCGTGAGCCTTCGGCGTAATCCTCCTTACCGTCAACACCGCCTGCGTGGATAACGTAGTCGTGAAACAGTGACAAAACATCGGCTGAACGGGAAAAAAGCTTTCTGAAACATGAAGTTATTGCGTAAACTTAGTTTTGTTTCACGCGAAAACAGGTTCGATCGGAGCGTCCGACGCAAAATCCGGCTACAAACGCCGTTCGTTGCAAGAAAACAGCGTGGCCCGCAAAAAGCGTAGCAAATACTACGTAAATTGTTATGATTCGTCCAAATCCCTAGACAGCGCGCATGCCCATGAACCTGGACGAAGAACGCAAAGCAATCCGGACTGAACTCGACACGATGCGAGCGCAGGGCGCTCGGCGCCAAGAACTCTCGCATCACGCCTGCAAACGGCTGTTTTTCGATCTCGGCATTCGTCCGTCGATGGCCGCCGTGCGGGATCTGACGCAAACGGGCAGTGCGAGCGACATTCCAAAAGATATCGATAGTTTCTGGGAGCGCATCCGCTCAGCGTCGCGTGTGCGGATTGGCGGTGGCGCCATTCCCAAGGCGTTGGAGGAACGCGCAGGCGAATTACTCGGCGCGCTGTTTGAGGACGCACTTTCACAAGCAAGGGCGTCGCTAGAGGAAGAGCGGAAGGAAATCCAGGCGTTGCGCGCAATCGCTGAACGCGATGCGCATGAGGGCAAGATTCGGAAAGAGTTTTCCCAGGAAGCGATCGAGCGCAGCGAAGCGCGTGCGGATGCAGCCTGGGAACGCGTGCGCGTCCTCGAGACACAGCTCATCGCCGCGAACACCAGCGAGTCCGCCGATCATGAGGCGTTGAAGCGATCGCTTCGCCGTGTCGAAGCTGAGAACGAATCGCTACGCAAGCGCATCGAAGCAGAGCAGTCGACCAACGCCGGCTTGCGCGACCGCCTTGACGCTTTGCAAACCGAAATGCGTCAAAACACGGAGCACTATGCGCAGCAGATCAAGGATGCTGTCGCTGAAGCTGAGCGCCGCGTCAAACCGATGTTGGTGGAACTCGATTCGTTGCGTGCGATGGCCGCGACGTATCAGGCAGGTGTGCGCGACGCGAGCCGCAAGGAATTCGACTTTATCCAGCAATTGGCGGCTGCAAAAGCGCGTGGTGACAGGCTCGACGCGCAATTGCGCGAACAATCTGACGAACTCGATTTGTTGACCCGTCAGATGACAGCGCTGCGCGCGCAGCAAGGCGTCGACCCGGCGCTCGCCAATCTGCTCTGTCAGTTGGCCACGGCAGGACGTTTGAGCGCAGAAGAATTGGAGTCGATCGGCACTGCTGTCGATGGCCACGTCGCAATACCGGCGCGTTGTCCGAAATGCTCCGAAGGTGAGCCGGAACTGTCGCAAGTCGACCACCGATATGAACTGCTGTGTCCGGAATGCGAGCACTCATCGGGGCCGGGCGGCTCGCGGCTCGCTGCGGTGACACACTTTGTGGCCGCGTCGCCCGCTTCTATCCCGTGAAGGCGGCCAATCGCGTCGACACGAAAGCGCGACAGGTGAGAGTTTTCGGGAGCGAATCATGCGCCGTCTTCTTACCGGTCGGGCGCTTCGGCGGACGGGAGCGCGCGGGTCAGTTGCACATCACCGTTGAACTGCTCCTGCTCCACCCACGACTTCCACGCGCGGTGCAGCCGATTTGCCGACACCGCTTGAGCAAATCCCAGCCATTGTCCGACGATTTCCGGCTCGACGCCGCTTTCGAACAGATCCGCCGCGAACGAATTGCGTAAGGTATGCGGGCTTGCGCGCGCTTCGCGAGACTGGCTGATGCCGGCCGCTTCGACGAGGGCGTCGACTGCGCGAAGCATCGTCGCCTTGTGCATCGGACGCCCGGACGGCGACGCGGGGAACACCAGTTCCCCGGGCAGTTCGGCTTGCTTGCGCTCGTCGAGCCACGTCTCGAGGATCGACACGGCGAAAGGTGCAAGACGCGTTCGTCGCGTGAAAAGCGGATTGCTCGCTTCAATCGCAACCCACGGCGAGCCGGCCGTCACGCAGTCTAGCGCGAGCGTTCGCGCTTCCCCCGTCTTGATGCCGCCACCAAGGAAAACTGCGATCAGCGCCCGATCGCGACGCTCCCGCCAGCGCTGCGCCAACGATAAATGTTCGACAGGCGAAGACAGATAAGCGATCAGCGCGGTGCGTTCGGCGGCAGTCAGGAATCCCGTCGGCTCGTTGTCGCGCGCATTGCGCCACTCTGCTTCGCCATCCTGAGCAATGAAACGGGCGGGGTTGGTCGACGCCAGTTCGATTTCTCGAACGTGATCGAGCACACGTTCAATCAACCGGAGGTAACGGGCGCGCTGCGGCTTGCGTATCGACAGGCCTGATGCAAACTCGGCGATCGACCGCATATCGACGGTGACGAGGTTTTTCTGGCGTGCCTGCAACCAGTCCAGAAAGAGTCCCCACTGCGCCCGATATACCTCCGCAGATGAGTGGCGGAAATTCTGGCTGGCGAGCCAGGCGTCAAAGGCCGCTGCCGGATCGATAAGCCAATCCCGGCGTTCACGGTCGAAGAGATCGGTGCGCTCGGGTGATGTGTCAGCGGAGCCGACAGTATCGGTCGAGATCATGGTCTATCTTTCCGTTAGTTGCGCAAAATCGATTATAGCGAGTCGTTTACGAAGTTCGATCCGGGTGCGGCCTCGGCCGCCGCGCCGAACTTTACGCGCATAAACTTCTGCCGCCGCGCCAGCGACCGTGCAGCGGACAACGATCTGCACTATCCGCCCCAGACCCGTGCTGCGCTACCACGGTCGGCAGTCCGCTGTTTCGTCGCGCCCTCGCTGGACTTCCGCGCTTCCTCATAAGCGGCGACGGCGAACGCAAACACCGCGGGCAATGCGTTCGACTGTCCAAAGTCGACAGCGTCGTCGGTCTCCGGGAATTGAAAGTCGTTGGGCCGTTGAAACAGCCCGAGCATGAAGGGATCGTGCCGGCTCGCAAAACCGAGATCCGCGAGCGCTTCTGCTTCGATCGCGTGGAGCAGGCGCCACGTCAGCGGCACGTGCTGAACGATGTATCGCGCCGCGATGTGCCGGACGATGTATTCGAGGTCGCGCGCCGCAGCCTTGAAGCGCAGCGCAGCCAGATCCTGTTCTTTATTCAGCTTGTTCATTCTTCGGCTCCGTCGAACTGCCTATACTGTACAAATATACAGTATGAGCCGCAACCGGGAATTGCGCCGAAGAACGGATCATCCGATAAAACGGACTAACCGTGGATCACCACCAAAAGCGCCTTCGCCTCGCCCTTGCCGGCATTCCGGATTGCATGCGGCTCATCGGCGACGTAACGGGCGGTGTCGGCAGTCTTCAAACGTTTGGTCGTCCCCGCCGCATCGATATCGATCACGCCGTGCAGCACCGTCAGATGCTCGCGTGTCCCCGGCTCGTGCGCGCTCGACACCAGCGCCCCGCCGGGCTGCAGCGTCAATTCATACCACTCGAATTTGCCCGCCAGCTCGATCGGCCCCCACACGCGGAGCTGATAGCGCGCGTCGTGGCCGCTGAGCGTCGGAATGTCGTGCGGGCCGGACACGGCGATCGGGTCGGGCGCCTTTTGCGGCGCGAACAGCGAATCGAGACTGACACCCAGGGCGTTCGTCAGCCGCCACGCGACGGCGATCGTCGGATTTGCCTTATCACGTTCGATTTCCGACAACATCGATTTCGATACGCCCGCTGCGCGCGACAGATCGTCGAGCGTCATCTTGCGCTCGCTGCGCAGTCGCTGTATCTGCTCGCCGACACGCGGCGGCGCCGCCACCATCTGCGCGGCCGTAGCCGCCGCCGTGGGCGCGGCTCTGCGGGTTCCCGAACTTGCCATTTCCTGACCTATCGTTTAGAGTTGTTCGACATATCGAACTTTAGTTCGGAAAAACGAAAATTTCCGATAAAACTGACAGCCGACTATAACAGGCCGCCGCGTCGCATGGTGCGGTGCAAAGCCGGCCAATCAAGGAGCCGTTTCATGGGTGACCCATTTATCGCGCATTTGCGCGGCACGCTCGACCAGATTCGCGCCGATGGTTTCCACAAGACCGAGCGCGTCATCGCGAGTCAGCAATCGTCGGATATCCGGCTGGAGAGCGGCGCCGACGTGCTCAATTTCTGCGCGAACAATTACCTGGGTCTTGCCAACGATGCGCGCCTGATTGCCGCGGCAAAGGACGGCCTCGACAAGGACGGCTTCGGCATGGCGTCGGTGCGTTTCATTTGCGGCACGCAGACCGTGCACAAAGAACTCGAACGCGCGCTGTCCGCATTCCTGAAAACGGACGACTGCATTCTCTATTCAAGCTGTTTCGACGCCAACGGCGGCCTGTTCGAAACGCTGCTCGATGACAACGACGCGATCATCAGTGACGAGCTGAATCACGCGAGCATCATCGACGGCGTGCGTCTGTCGAAGGCCAAGCGCTATCGCTACAAGAACAACGACCTCGCCGATCTCGAAGCGAAGCTGCGCGAGGCCGACGCGGCGGGCGCGCGCTTCAAGCTGATCGCGACGGACGGCGTGTTCTCGATGGACGGCATCATCGCCGACCTCGCCGGCATCTGCGACCTCGCTGACCGCTACAACGCGATCGTGATGGTCGACGATTCGCACGCAGTCGGCTTCATCGGCGAGCACGGACGCGGCACGCCCGAACATTGCGGCGTCCTGGACCGTGTCGACATCATCACGGGCACGCTCGGCAAGGCGCTCGGCGGCGCGTCGGGCGGCTATGTCGCGGCGCGGCAGGAAGTCGTCGATCTGTTGCGGCAACGCTCACGCCCGTATCTGTTTTCGAACACGCTCACGCCGAGCATCGCAGCGGCATCGCTGAAAGTGCTCGAACTGCTCGCGAGCGACGAAGGCAAACAGTTGCGTGAACGCGTGCGCGCGAACGGCGCGCATTTCCGTCAGGCCATGAGCGCACACGGCTTCACACTCGTGCCCGGCGAACATCCCATCATTCCCGTGATGCTCGGCGATGCACAACTCGCATCGAACATGGCAGACGCGCTGCTGAAAGAAGGCGTCTACGTGATCGGCTTTTCGTATCCCGTCGTGCCGAAGGGCCGCGCGCGCATCCGCACGCAGATGAGCGCCGCGCACACGCCGGAGCAGATCGATCGGGCCGTCGATGCGTTCGCGCGCGTCGGCCGTTCGCTTGGCGTCATCTGAACACGGGGCATCACAACAATGAAAGCACTGGCAAAACTCGAACGCGCACCGGGCCTCACGTTGACCCGCGTGAAGAAGCCCGAAGTGGGCCACAACGACGTGATGATCCGCATCACGCGCACGGCTATCTGCGGCACCGATATCCACATCTGGAAGTGGGACGACTGGGCACAAAAGACCATTCCCGTGCCGATGCACGTCGGTCATGAATACGTTGGCGAGATCGTCGAAATGGGCCAGGAAGTGCGCGGCTTTGCGATCGGCGATCGCGTGTCGGGCGAAGGGCACATCACATGCGGCTTTTGTCGCAACTGTCGCGCGGGACGTCGGCATCTGTGCCGCAATACAGTTGGCGTCGGCGTGAATCGCGAAGGCGCGTTCGCCGAATATCTCGTGATTCCCGCGTTCAACGCGTTCAAGATCCCGCCCGAAATCTCCGACGATCTCGCCGCGATCTTCGATCCGTTCGGCAACGCGACGCACACGGCGCTATCGTTCAACCTCGTCGGCGAAGACGTGCTGATCACGGGCGCGGGACCGATCGGCATCATGGCCGTGGCAATCGCGAAGCACGTCGGCGCGCGCAACGTCGTGATCACCGACGTCAACGATTACCGCCTCGAACTCGCGCGCAAGATGGGCGCGACGCGCGCGGTGAATGTGTCGCGCGAATCGCTGCGCGACGTGATGAGCGATCTGCACATGACGGAAGGCTTCGACGTCGGCCTCGAAATGTCGGGCGTTCCGAGCGCGTTCACGTCGATGCTCGAAGCGATGAATCACGGCGGCAAGGTCGCGTTGCTTGGCATTCCGCCCGCGCAAACCGCGATCGACTGGAATCAGGTGATCTTCAAAGGCCTTGAAATCAAGGGCATTTATGGCCGCGAGATGTTCGAGACCTGGTACAAGATGGTCGCGATGCTGCAAAGCGGCCTCGATCTGTCGCCGATCCTCACGCACCGCTTTGCCGTCGACGACTACGAAAAGGCTTTTGCCACGATGCTGTCGGGCGAGAGCGGCAAAGTGATTCTCGACTGGACCGCATAACCGGAGCGGCCACCGCGAATCGACACACTCAACCTGCAGGCGGCCGTGCCGCCTCTGTCTGAATGATGACGTGAATCTCGTCGCCCACGGCGGGATACCACGTCGTCAACCCGAATCTCGACCGGCTGAAGCGTCCCTCCGCTGAAAAGCCGAGCGTATCCGATTTCGTCAGCGGATCGAGCCCGTAGCCATTGAAGGTCACGTCCAGCGTAACGGGCTGCGTGACGCCGCGTATCGTCAGATCGCCAGTGAGCTTGCCGCGCGCGTCCCCCGTCCGCTCGAACTTCGTGCTGACAAAACGGATCTGCGGATTGCGCTCCACATCGAGCATGTCCGACCCTTTCACCATCTTGTCCAGCAGCGGCACGTTCGTGTCGATGCTCGCCGCCTCGATCGTCACCGCTGCCTGACTCTTGTCCATCCCGCCTTCCTTCCAGTCGATCTGGCCCGCCACGCGATCGAACCGCATCGTGAAGTGCGAGAACTTGAAATGGTCGACGTTGAAGGTGATGCTGGTGTGATGCGGGTCGAGCTTGTATTCGCCGGGTGGCACGCGCGATTCCGTTTGCGTGACGGTATGCGTGACGACCTGCAGCGGCGTGCAGGCGCCGAGCGCCGCAACAATCGCGATGGCGGAAACGGCATGGCGGAAAACGCGGATCATGACACTCATCCTGTCGAACAATCCCAACACAATAATGCATACGTCGCCGAAACGCCCGCGCATGCGAAGTGGGGACGCGCTTGACGAAGGAGAATGATCGTTCTACCCTTCGCGAATGACTATTCCCGAAGACACCACGGGCAGCGCGCGCGGGCGGCTGCTCGACGCCGCGGAAGCGCTGATTTACGCGGGCGGCATCCACGCAACGGGCGTCGATGCCATCGTGCGTCAGTCGGGCACGGCGCGCAAAAGCTTCTACACGCATTTCGAATCGAAGGATGCGCTGGTCGCGGCCGCGCTCGAGCGGCGCGACGCGCGCTGGATGACGTGGTTCAGCGAGGGCACGCTGCGCCGTGGCAAGCAGCCGCGCGCCCGCCTGCTTGCGATGTTCGACGTGTTGCGCGAATGGTTCATGTCGGAAGACTTCCACGGCTGCGCATTTCTCAACGCAGCGGGCGAAATCGCTTCGCCCGACGATCCCATTCGCGTCGTCGCGCGCGAGCACAAGGAGCGCCTGCTCGAATTCGTGCGCGCGCAATGCGACGAATACGTCGCGGCGACGGGCATCGATAGCCGGCGCGCCGCGCGGCTCGCGCGCCAGTGGCTGATCCTGATCGACGGCGCGATCGGCGTGGCGCTGGTCAGCGGCGACGCTGATGCCGCGCTCGACGCGCGCGCCGCAGCCGGGCATCTGCTCGACTCAATTCCTGCAACCACCCGCTCGCCGGCGAGGCGAGCTTCCACCTGACGCAGTCCAACGAGGAACATCATGGCCGAAATCGAAAGACGTCCGCCCGTCCCGCCCTTCACGCGCGAGACGGCCATCCAGAAAGTGCGTGCCGCCGAAGACGCATGGAATACGCGCGAACCCGAGCGCGTGTCGCTTGCGTACACGCCGCAAAGCAAATGGCGCAATCGCTCGGAATTCCTGACGGGGCGCGCGGAGATCGTCGCGTTCCTGCAGCGCAAGTGGGCGAAGGAACTCGACTACCGGCTCATCAAGGAACTGTGGGCGTTCACGGATAACCGCATTGCCGTGCGCTTCGCGTATGAATGGCACGACGATTCCGGCAACTGGTTTCGCTCGTATGGCAATGAGAACTGGGAGTTCGACGAGAACGGACTGATGGCGTTCCGCCACGCGAGCATCAACGACAAGCCGATCCGCGAAGAGGACCGTCTGTATCGCTGGCCGCTCGGCCGTCGCCCCGACGATCATCCGGGCATGTCGGACCTCGGTCTCTGACTCGCAAGCCGCATCGCGGGTGAACGCGCGCACGGCGCGTTCACCATGCTGCAATCGTTCGTTGGATATCGTTGCCGTCTGCAGACGCGTCGTCGTCGTCCGAGCGCACACTCCACTTGAACTGTAGGAATTGTGGGGTAGAGTGCGCGACTGGAGAGCAATTCGACACTAATCGCGAGATGAGACGCCGGCGCGCGACCGGTTGCGGAGAGCCCATGCCGTTTCGAAGGATCAAGAACAAGATACGTCGTGCATGCGTGGCGAGTGCTGTAGCGGGCGTCGGGTTGGCGGCGGCGTCGGGCGCGCATGCGGCCGACTGGTGCGGTGGCGGCGTGTGGGTCGATGCCATGCTCGGCTCGTATCACATCAATCCCGATCCCGACACGCACTTCGAGCAGTTCAATCCGGGTCTCGGCGTCGAGTGCTGGCTCAACGGTCAGTGGGCGCTGACAGCGGGTGGCTTTCGCAATTCGTTGCGCCGTCCATCGTTCTATGGCGGCGGCGTGTGGGCGCCCGAGTTCGTGCACTGGGGTTTCGTTCGCCTCGCCGTGATGGGCGGCGTCATCTCCGGCTACAACTATGGCGACTGGGGCCTCGGCCACAACCATACGATCGGACCGGTTGCCGCGCCTATCGTGATGACCGAGTACAAGCGTGTCGGCGTGAACTTCATTCTGATTCCGCCCATTCCGTCGGATAACCTGCCTTTCACGATCGGCTTTCAGTTGCGCATGAAGTTCTGAGCGAACCTGGCGCCGCATCGATCTGCGCAAAGGTGAGAAGTTTCGGGAGCGGTCTCCTCGTGTGTGCTCCATGAGTGAGATTTTTCGGGAGCCGCGCACGGGTGAACGCCAAGCGTATCGCCTGCTTCACCTGAAACACGAAAACCCCTTGAAAATAGCGGTAAAAAGCGCATGCGTCTGAGTGTCAGAGGACGTCTTGCTGAACCGCGATGCGTCTAAGGTGAGGTTTTGCGGGAGTTCGACGCAACTGCCAGTGTCTCCCGAAAGTCCTCACCATCGTGCCGTCGCCGTGTCGTGGCACGCCGCGAGCCAATCAAGCCGACTGCCGTGACGCGCTTCATAATCGCAGGCAAACCCAACCTGCCGCATGCCGCCAAAGACGCCTATGAACGATTCGAAACTCGACTGGAGCGACGTACGCATCTTCCTCGCGGTCGCGCGCTGTGGCACGCTGGGCGCGGCCGCGCGCCAACTCGGGCAGACCCAGCCGACCATGGGCCGGCGCTTGCGCGCGCTCGAGGAAGCCATCGGCCATACGCTGTTTCAACGCACGGCCGAAGGCTTCGTGCTCACGGACGAAGGCCACGCCGTGCTCGCGTACGCCGAGCGCATGGAAGAGGAAGCGCACGCGTTCCTGCGCGCGCTGACGGGCAACGAGCAGCAACTGTCGGGCGGGCTGCGCGTCTCGTCGTCGGACTGGTTCGGCGTCCACGTGCTGACGCCCGTGTTCGGCGAATTTCTCGCGCATCATCCGCAGATGTCGATCGAACTGGTCACGGATTCGCGCCGCTACAATCTCGCGCGCCGCGAAGCCGATCTGGTGTTTCGTATCACGCCGTTCGACGAACCCGACGTCATCCAGCGCAAGCTGATGCACATGGATTACGCGCTCTACGGACATATCGATCTTGTCGCGCCCACGCGCGGCGATGGCGCGGGCCAGTCGCTGATCACGATGGATAGCGCGTTCGGCGAGTTGCCCGACGTCAGCTGGATCAGAGAGATGCTGCCGAACGCGCACGTCGCATACGCGAGCAACAACCGCGGCGCGCAGGCGCGCATGTGCGCGCAGGGCGGCGGCTTCGCGGTGCTGCCGTGCCCGCTCGGCGATACGACGCCGGGCCTGCGCCGCATCGACATGGGCGTTGCGCCGCCAGGCCGCGACGTATGGCTGGGCTATCACCGCGACCTGAAGCGGCTTGCGCGTCTGCGTGCGTTGCTCGATCTCGTGATCGAACGGCTGGCGAACGTGTGACGCGCGCAACCGTTAGTCGATTTCAACCACGATCTTGCCGCGCGCGGTGCGTTCCGTGATGGCGTCGTATGCACGTTCGGCCGATGTGAGATCGAAGCGGCGCGGATCGAGATAGGGCGTGAGCTTGCCTTCTTCGACAAGACGCGCTGCCTGTTCGAGCATCTCGCCATGATGCGCGCGCGCCTTGCCCGTGAGCAGCGGATATAGCGTGAACACGCCTGAATATGTGGCTTCGCGAAACGACAGCGGCGCGAGCGCATGCGTGCCCCAGCCGAGCGCGCTCACCACATGGCCAAAGTGCCTGACGGCCGCAAACGATGCATCGAGCGTCGGGCCACCCACGGTATCGACGACCAGATCGAAGCCTTCGCCCGCCGTGTGCTCGCCGACGTACTGTTCGACGCTTTGCGTCGCGTAGTCGATCGGCGTTGCGCCAAAACGCGCGACGATCTCGTGGTCGCGCGCGCTCGCCGTCGCGTACACCTGCGCGCCGAGCGCGCGCGCCAGCTGCACGGACACATGCCCGACGCCGCCTGCGCCGCCTTGCACGAGCACCGTCTGACCCGCCTGCAGGCGCGCCCGGTCGACGATCCCCGCGTACGACGTGAGAAACGCGAGGGGCAGCGCGGCGGCTTCGCGCATCGACAGACGCGACGGCTTGTGCGCGAGCAGTTGCGCATCGACGGCCGCATATTGTGCAAGCGACCCCTGAATCCCGCCGACACCGCCCGTCATCCCGTATACCTCGTCGCCGATCTTGAACGCCGTGACATCCGCGCCGAGCGCGACGACCTCGCCCGCGAGATCGATGCCGAGCACGAGCGGCAGCGGGTGGCGCGCGTGCGCCGCGGCGCCTGCGCGAATCTTCGTGTCGAGGGGATTGAGGCCGCTCGCCTTGATTCGCACCAGCACCTCGCCGCGCGCGGGTTCGGGAATGGGCAGGGTGGTCGGTTCGAGCGGACCGTTGTAGTGGCTGAGAACGAGGGCTTGCATGGACATGTCGGGCTCCGGCTGAAGAGGGTTGCTGTCGGTGAACGACATCATCGGCGAAGGCGGAACCCTGGTAAATCAACGATTTAGCACGACGTCCAAACGCAAATGCATGGCCTCGTGCACGCGCGCGACGCGCGTTGGCCTGGCGCTCGCGTTACCTGGGGCTGCGAACAACAGGCGCATGCGCAAGGTTCGCGCGACACAAAGGTGAGGAGATTCGGGAGTGAGCTGCAAGCGTTCGGAGCATGCACCGATGACAGATGCAAGCCCATGACGGGAAAGGGTTTGCGGTTGAGGTCAAAGGTGCCGCGAGGTGCGTCCGGCGATCAATGGTGAGGCTTTTCGGGACTTGCGAAAAGTGACGCCAGCGCTAACGTGCCGACTCACCTTCACGGCTTACATCAGACGAGACCGTTGATGTTCCTGCCGTCGCGATGCGAGAGCACGTCGGCGAGCCGCTCCATCGACACAGGCTTCGTCAGGTGATAGTCGAAGCCGGCGGCGAGCGCGCGCGACTTGTCGGACTCGGACGAATAGCCGGTCAGCGCGATCAGGAACATCTGCGCGAGCGCGGCGTTCGAGCGGATCGCGCGCGCCACTTCGAAGCCGTCCATCTCCGGCATGCCGATGTCGAGGATGCCGACTTCCGGCAACTCCTTCGCCGCGACCTGCACCGCTTCGCGTCCGCTGCGCGCGACGATCACCTGATGGCCTTCGAGTTCGAGCAGCAGATGCAGTGCGTCGAGCGCGTCGGCGTTGTCGTCGACGAGCAGAATGCGGCTCGGGGCCGCCGGTGCGGCAACAGGCGCATCGTGTGCGACCTGCGGCTCGTGATCGAGAATCGGCAGACGCAGTGTGACGAGCGTGCCGCGCCCGATGCCCAGGCTGTCGAGCCCGATCGTCCCGCCATGCAGTTCGACGAGCCGCTTCACGACAGCAAGCCCGATGCCGAGTCCGCCTTCCGAGCGGCGCGTGCCCGACGCCGACTGCGCGAATAGCTCGAACACATGCGCGAGAGCTTCCGGGCTCATGCCGATGCCGTTGTCCTCGATGGCGATCGACACCATGCCATTCGCCGCTTCGGCACCATTTGCTTCGACCTGCACGCGCAGGTTCAGCGTGCCGCCCACGGGCGTGTACTTCGCCGCGTTCGACAGCAGGTTGCCCACGACCTGGCTGAGCCGCACATGATCGGCGCGCACATAAACGGGCTGGTCGAGCCCTTCGATCACGAGGTGATGCTTGCGCGCATCGATGTGATGCTTGAGCGCGGTGATCGCGTCGTAGACGATTTCGTTAAGCGACGTGCGGCTGTACTTGATCGCGAGCTTGCCGTGCCGCAGCCGCGCGGCGTCGAGCAGATCGTCGACGAGCGTGCGCAACTGGCGCATTTGCCGCTGCGCGATCGCGAGCACGTCCGTGGCCTGCGGCTCGCCCGCGCAGAGCAGCTTGAGCGCGGCGATGGAACTGTCGATGGGCGCCATCGGGTTGCGCAGTTCGTGGCCCAGCATCGCGATGAATTCGTCGCGCCGATGCGCCGCGTCTTCGAGCGCGCGCCGCGCCTGCTGCGCGGCGGCCGCCTCCCCTTCCGCCGCCTGTTGCGCGTCGAGCAGCGTCAGCGCCGCGCCCGCGAGCACGGCCAGATTGCCGAGCAGGCGTACATCCTCGCGATCGAAGCGATGCGCGTCGTGCGACGCGACCCAGATCGCGCCCAGCGGTTTCGACGCGGAACAGCGAATCGGAATCGGCGTGACGATGCCTTCCGTCATGATCGCGCCCGCGTCGCGCAGGCTCTTGAAGAACGTATGCGGCTCGACGAACAGTTGCGCCGCGCCGAGTTCGAGTGTCATGCCGCACGGGCATTCCGCCCATGCCGTGGTTCGGCCTTCGAATCCCGCGCAGGCGCCCGCTACCGCACGCCAGCGGAACACCGCTTGGCCTTCGTCCGTGGTTTCGAGCAGGCTGATGCCCGCGCTGCCCGCGCGGCACGCGGCGAGTGCGGCATCGGCGATGGCTTGCAACAGTATGTCCCGGCGGCCCGTTTGCGCGCTGGCGACCGTGACGAGCGAACGGACTTCGGCGGCATGATCGGGCGCGCGCGCCGGCCGGTCTTTCAGATCGTCGGTGCGCAGGACGCCCGCTCGGCGGGCATGTTCGATGCCGTCGCTCATGTTGCTCGATGATTAGAGGTGCGCCGCCGCGGGCCCGCTAGCAAACAGCGCACCGGACGTTAACGAAGAAAGTATAGGCGTTGCGTGCGGATCATCGCCGCTATTTCGCGGCTACGGTATGGGTATGTTCCCTGCAAGCCGGTAAGCGTCAATCGGCATGGAGAACACGATGAACGAGCAAACGACTTACGAGGGCGGTTGCGCGTGCGGCGCAGTGCGCTTTCGCGCAACCGGTGCGCCGATCCGCGTCGGCATGTGTCATTGCATGACATGTCGGCGGGTACACGGCTCCGCATTTGGCGCTTACGTGATCTTCGATCGCAACGCGGTCTCGTTTGCTGGCCGCACGCAGGCGTGGCGCAGCTCGCAGGCGGGGCGGCGCCATTTTTGTCCGGTTTGCGGATCGGTGGCGTTCATGACGTACGCGGATCGCGACGAAATCGATGTGCCGCTCGGCGCGTTCGACGAGACGGGACTTGTCGAGCCCGCTTACGAACTGTGGTGCAAGCACAAAGAGCCGTGGCTGCCGCGCGGCGCGCGCCCGGAGTATGACGAGGAACGCACGTGCTGAGCGCCATTCGTACGCGTTCGCAAAGGGCCGCCGGGAAGCAGCGATAGAGGACCGCCGGAAGGCAGCCGAAAAAGGTTGTCGGAACGCCGCTGAAAAGGCCACTAAAGGGATGCTAGTCGGCCGCTAAAAAAGGAGGCCGCTGAACAGACAGCCAGATGATCCGCGAAGAACGCCGCATTGGCCAGGCTCGCGCCCGGCCGACGCGGCACGCTCCCCAATTCACCTAAGCGCTACTGGCTACTTGTCGTGCTTCTTCGGAATCTTCGCGCCCGACTTGCGCGCCTGATTCAGCGCGATCGCGACCGATTGCTTCTGCGATTTGCCCGCCTTCTTCTCGGTCTTGATGTTGTGTCCGATGGTTTCCTTCGATGTGCCTCGCTTGAGTGGCATGACGCTCTCCTTTTCCATTGCAAAAGTGCGTGGCTTGCGCCGCGCTGGCGTCGCGAGCGACCCGCCGCGACATGTATGGCGACGAGCATTCCCTGTTCCCGCCGCGCATCCGGCGCGCCGGGATGCGCGTGCGCGAGGACCGCGTCCCTGCGCGCGTGAAGCGCTGGCGGAAAAGCGGTACGTCGCTTGCTGAAACGTGGATGGAACGTCGAGCGAAGGAGCCACTCGTGAGCACGGTTTCGATTGGAGGCGCGGCGGCAGCGGCAATTTTTGCCGCCGCGGCCGCAATCGTCTTCGTCGAGGCTCACGCGCAAGCGGGCTGGCATCCGGCGACGCAAGGCAGTGAATCCGTGCAGATGCCGGGCGCAGCAGCGGGCGAACTGAAGACGCCGCGGCCGGGGCAATCGTCGACGTCGGGCATGACGGGCGCGGCCGCGTCAGATACGGGCGTCGCGCGTCCGGGCAGCACGCACGGCACGAGGCGCCTACCCGACGTCAGCAAGCGGAAACGGCCCGCCGTGAAGCCAGATCCGGGCGATGCGCAGTGAAGCGGCAGCGCCTGAGGCTGACTTCAGGCTGACCTCAGGCAGACCTCAGGCAGACCTCAGGCAGACCAAACAGAAGCTCAGGCAGCGAGGACGGAGGGCAGAGCGACCGACGAAGCCGACCAGCAAGAACCGCCCGCATTCGCGCGCGCCAGTGATCCGGGTATTCGTCACGCGAGCGTGATGCGCATTTTCAACCGACGTGCCGGCAAAAGACACCAGTCCGGCACTCAAGGAATGGAGCCGCAACATGACCAGGCCACGGATGATTTTCCCGAAAGCACGCAATGCTGTGGCCTCGAAACCTGGGTCGACGGACGATTACCAGATCTACGCGACGTATCGCCGGACGACGGAGGGTTCATACATGGGACAGCTGAAGGTGGTGCGCAAGACGGACGGCCGGCTGCTGTTCCCGTTCACGGGCGCGCCGGACATCGGTCCGTTTCCCGACGGCGACCAGGCGCGCGCGGCCGCGCATCGTCACGGCGAATCCGTCGTGCAGTCCGATCTCGACAATCCCGAGCCATGAGCGGACTTGATCGACCGAACGACTGACGTGGGCACTCCGCCGGCAGCCGTGCGCACACGGTGCCTATAATCACGCGACATTCCGCGCGGTCCGCGCGGCCGGACAACGGAGGAACGCGATGAAGCGTGATAGCGCAATAGTGATCGGCGTGGGCGCCGAACTCGGTCTGGGCGCGGCCTTGTGCCGAAAGATCGCGGCGAACGGCTATCACGTGTACGTCGCGGGCCGCACGCAGGCAAAGCTCGATGCCGTGACGAAGCGCATCGCGTCCCTCGGCGGGTCCAGCGAAACATTCGCGATGGACGGCGCGTCGGAAGCCGACATCATGCGTCTGTTCGACACGGCGATGTCGCCGCCCGGCGATATCGACGTGCCTTCGCTGATCGTCTACAACGTCGGCAACAACCTGCACGTGCCGTTTGTCGATCTGACGCAAGCGCAGATGCAGGACTTTCTGCGCTCCGGGCCCATCGGCGGATTTCTCGTCGGGCGCGAGGCAGCGCGGCGGCTTGCGCCGCTCGGACGCGGCACGGTCATCTTCACGGGCGCATCGGCGAGCCTGCGCGGCAAGCCTGGTTTCGCGCATTTCGCCGCATCGAAAGCCGGGTTGCGCATGGTCGCGCAAAGCATGGCACGCGAGTTCGGTCCGCGCGGGCTGCATGTCGCGCATGTGGTGATCGACGGCGGCATCGACGGCGAACGCCTGCATAGCCGGCGTCCGCAAGCGGCCGCCGAGCGCGGCGAAAACGGCCTGCTGAATGTCGACGCGATCGCCGAAGCGTACTGGCAGATTCATTTACAACATCCGTCCGCGTGGACGCACGAAATCGATCTGCGGCCGTTCAAGGAACCGTTCTAAGCCGTTCCGGGCGCGTATAAGGCAGCCTGCAGCGAGCGGCCCGGACGAAGCCCGCCTCAACCCGTTCCCATTCGGCTCTGATCGACGAACTTCTCGGTCGCATCGTCGATCTTGCGGCCCTTGCGTCCCGTCGGGCCATGCACGTACAGCACCTTGACGTTGCTCTGTTCCGGCCGCTGCGCGGGCGGCGGCGTCATTTCATAGCGCACTTCGCGCGCGTGGTCGCTCAGTTGCAGATTGGGATTGAACACGGAGTTGAAGCGCCACAGCATGCGCACGAAATTCGTCTGTCCGCGCATCAGCAGCGAAGCCGCTTCGCCTGCCGCGCGATACAGCGCGCCCCAGCCGAGATGCTTGCGGTTGAGCACCTGCTGGGTGCGCACGAGTTCGCCATAGAACTCGGGTAGCGGGAGTTTGGTCGGCAAAACGGCGTGCTGGATATCGTAGAGCCGGTAATCGAGGCTGGTCAGATTGCGCTGTTCGCGCAGCCAGATTTCCGTGCCCGGATACGGCGTGTTCACGCTGATGTTGACGATCTCCGGAATCTCCAGACACCACTGCCGGATCGTCTCGAAGCGCTCGTGGTCCCAGTCGGGATCGGCGATCAGATTGACCGCAACCGTGATGCCGAGCGAGCGCGCGAACGCGAGTGCCTCGAAATTCTTGTCGACGTCGATGCGCTTGCGAAACGCCTTGAGACCTTCGGCATCGACGGCTTCGAGGCCGATGAACATGTATTGCAGACCGAGCTTGCGCCAGTACTCGAACACTTCCTTGTTGCGCAGAAGCACGTCGCCGCGCGTCTCCAGATAGTACTTCTTGCGGATGCCGCGCCGCTCCACCTCGCGCGCGATCGCCATGCCGTGATCGGCGTGCACGAACGCGACGTCGTCGACGATGAATACGCCCGGCTCGCGGATCGACGCGAGTTCTTCGGCGACCACTTCGGGGCTGCGCGAACGATAGCTGCGTCCATAGAAGGTCCATGCGCTGCAGAACGTGCAGTCCCACGGGCAGCCGCGGGCGAACTCGATCGACGCGCACGGATCGAGCACGCCGATGAAGTATTTGCGCCGATGCCGCAGCAGATCGCGCGCCGGACGAATCTGGTCGAGGCTTTCGACAAAACCGGGCGCTGGCCCTTCGCCTTCGCGCGTGACGACGCCGGGAATGCGCAGCAGGTCGTCCTTGCGCGCGATGGCCTTGAGCAGCTCGACCACCTTCGCTTCGCCTTCGCCCTTGAGCACGCAATCGATCGCGCCGTCCGCGTGGCGGAGCATGTCGCTGGCCGTGAACGACGCGCTATGTCCGCCGACGAACACGAAGCAACCCGGTAACATCGACTTGACCGCTTTCGACAGATCGATGATTTCGGGAATGTTGGCGAGATAGTTGCCGGAGAAACAGACCACATCGGGCCGCCAGTTGCGAACCAGCTTGTGCAACGCGCGGTGGGATTCGACCTGCAGGTCGATCAGACGGATGTCGTAGCCGGCTTCGCGTATCACGGCGGCAACCGTTTCGAGTCCGAGCGGCTCGAGGCGCAGATAGACGCGGGTGTACATCAGGCCACTGGGGTGAACAGCGAGCACCTTCATGAGATCTCCCTTGCGTCGAAAAGTGCGTGCGCGCGTATTGACGTGCGCGCTGGGCTTTCGTGCTGGTGTCCCTTGGTACGGGTCGACTGCTGAGCCTGTGCGTCCTGCCGGACCTCACCGCAGTGGGCTCCATACGATTCTACTGTTCATCGGCGGGGCTTGCTCGGCAGAGGGACGTTGCGATTCGACGGTGAGGATTTTCGGGAGCGGGCGCCGGATGTCCTGAAGCGCGCACTGCCGGGTGGTTTGGGGCGCGCGTCGACGCATTGCAGCATGACGCGCTGCCGCGGCGTGACGGCGAACTGAGGGCGAAGACGGATCAATAGCCCGGATGCCGCCATTCATCCCAGGCATCGCGCGCCCGCCGCGCCATCCGCTTCCACGGCGGATCGGCGAACAGGATCAGCGCACCGAGCGCGAGCGCGCCGCAGACGAGAAAGGTGCCGCGATAGCCGAGCCCCGCCACGAGGGCGCCCGACAACACGCCCGACAAGATCGAGCCCACACGCGATGCGTTGAAGAAGAGCGCCGTCGCCGCGCCGGGCGAGCGCGGCATCAGATCCTGCATGTACGTCATGCCGAGACACGAGGTCACGGCGACGACGAACGCATTGAACGCCTGCATGGGAATCAGCACGTGGACGGTACCCGCCGCCGCCACGGCGACGAAGTACACGACATGCACGCCCGCGCACGCGGCGAGCCAGTTCAGCTTGTTGAGCGTCGAGCCGCGCGCGCCGAGCGCGAGCATCATCGGGATTTCGAGGAAGGCGCCGAGGCCGAGCATGATCGACACGTCGAGCCGCGTGCCCTTCAGCCCGTGCACGACATAAAGCGGCAGCACGATCATCGTGGCGTTCGCGGCGAGGCCGATCAACGTCAGCGCGACGACGGAACGCCAGATCTGGCGCTGCGTGCCGGGCGCGTGAGACGGCGCACGCGCGGGACTGGGTGACGGCGCTTGAGCGGCATGTTCAGGTTCGGCGGGTTCGGTGACGGTCGTCACTTCGAGCGACGACGCGGGGTCGCCCGCGTAGTGCGTGGGCGCGCTGTGCGGATCACCCGCAGGCGACTCGCGCATGCGCCAGACGATCGCGCCGCAGGCGGCAAAGCATCCCGCGGCGAACAGGAAGAGCCCGTAAAAGCCGGCTGCCGCGAGCACGAGCGCGCCGACGGACGGCCCGAACACCCACGCCATCGACAGCACCGTGCGCAGCGTCGCCAGTGCGAACGAACGCTCGGCCTCGTCCTTGATGGGCAACGCCGCGCGTCCGAACGAAAACACCAGCGACATCGCCGAGCCGCCCGCGCCGAGAAACGCCACGCCGATTGCGAGTAGCGCGAGATAGTTGCGCACGAAACAAAGCAGCAGAAAGCCGAGCGACGCGGCGATCAATGCCGCGAGCAGCAGCCCGCGATGATGGCCGTGCCTGTCCGACCATTTGCCCGCCCAAGCACTCGCGATCACGCCGCTCGCCGCGATCAGCGTCATGAAGAGGCCGAGCCTGAGGGGCGTCAAGCCCGCCTGCTCGACGCCGAACAGCGACAGATACGGCGCGGTGAACGACATCGCGATGCCCAGCATCAGTGTCGCGCCAGCGAGCGGCATGAAGAAATGAATGCGCGTGAGACGGGCGAAGCGAGAGTTCATCGATGGCGCGGGTCCGGACGGTGGGATGCGCGCGGGCGGGGACGCGGCACGAAAGAGGCATTGTCGGACGCAACGCGCGTCGCGCGCAATGACGCGTTCGTCATGTTGTGCAAAGAATGCCTGCCGCATTGGCGGACCAGACGAGAAGTCGGCATGACAACAAGGGCAAGCGCAACGCGCATCGCGAAGCGCTTAGACTGGCTGGCTTGCTACTTTCGGATGGGCAGCTGATGACGACACTGAAAAGTGCAATCGAATCCTATATATCGGCGAAAGACGGTAATCGTCCTCATCTCCTGATGGACGCATTTGCGCCCGATGCTTCGCTGGGCATGACCGTCAAGACAGCTGCCATTGCGTTTCCGCAAGAAACGCACGGACGCGATGCGATTGCCGCCGTGCTCGTGAGCGATTTCGCGCTGAAGTACGAGAACGTGTACACGTTCTGCGTCGGCGCGATGCCTGCGAATGGGCAGCGTGAATTCTCATGCGACTGGCTTGTCTGCATGACGGAAAAAACGACGCGTGCTGCGCGCATCGGTTATGGCCGGTACGACTGGACAGGCGACGCACAACTGTCGCAGATCGTTCGATTGCACATCACGATCGAGGAAATGGCGGTGCTGCCGGCGCAATCCGCCGACAGCATGTTGCGCTGGGCGAGCTGCCTGCCCTATCCCTGGTGCGCGCGCGAAGCGCTTGCGCCTCACGCCCCGAATGGCGAATTCGTCCAACGCATGATCGCGCAACTGTCGCACGACTAACGCACCAACCGATCCCCTTCCAGCACCGCCCGCGCACCATACGTCCATGCATGATTGCGCGTGCCGTGGCCGATCGGGAAACCGGCGTAGATCGGCACGCCGTGCGGCTTCAACAGATCGACGAGCATATCGTGCAGCGTGAAGTCCGCGTTCTCGGGCAGCGGACAGCGGATGAATTCGCCGAGCACGAACGCACGCGCGCCGTCGAACACTCCTGCCTCGCGCAACTGCATGACGCTGCGGTCGATCCGATAGGCAAGCTCGGTCACGTCTTCGAGCAGCACGATCGCGCCGTCGCAACGCGCTTGCCACGGCGTCCCCGCGAGACTTGCGAGCACGGTAATGTTGCCGCCCGCCAGATGTCCTTCGACGCGCGCCGCGCCCGCATCGTGCAGACGCTGCAACGGCACAGGCGCGGGGCGCTCGCCGCGCAGTTCAGCCAGCACGCTGTCGCGCGAGGCGTCGTCGTGTCTGGTCGCGAGGCCGTTGAGCGTCGGACCGTGAATCACGCGCACGTTCGGCATGCCGTGCAGCGCGCCGAACAGCGCCGTCGCATCGGAAAAACCGACCAGCGTCTTCGCGCACGGCACGGCCTCGGGCACGGCGCGCAGACAATAGACGCTGCCGTAGCCGCCGCGCGCCACCCACACGATGTCGACGCGAGGATCGGTCAGCGCACGATGCAGATCGGCGGCGCGGTCTTCATGCTTGCCCGCGTGATAGCGGTAACGATCGCGCACATGCGCGCCGACCTGCACGCGCAAACCCCAGCTTTCGAGCAGGGCGATGCTTGCTTCGACGTGCTCCATGTCGGGCACGCCCGCCGGCGCGACGACGGCGACTGTCTGGCCGTCGACCGTCATGCGCCCGCCTTCTTTGCGAGCAGCGCGGCTGTCTCGGGCGCGCCCATGCGGGCGGCGGCGTCGGCGGCCGACACGCGTTCGCGTCCGCGCGCGTCGGGATTGGCGCCATGCGCGAGCAGCAACTCGACCATTTCCGTGCGATTGAACATCGCGGCAATCATCAGCGCCGTACGTCCGTCGGGCGATGCGCCTTCGACATCGGCGCCATGCGCGAGCAACGTCTGCACGACATCCTTGAAACCCTTGAAGGCCGCGCCCGCAAGCGGCGTCTGTCCGTTGTCGTTGCGCAGGTCGGGATCGGCGCCGCGCTCGAGCAGCACGCGCACGGCATCAGCATGGCCGTGATACGCCGCCAGCATCACCAGGCTGTCGCCTTTCTCGTTGCGAAGATTGGGCGGCGCGCCTTTCTCGATGACGGCGGCCAGCATGTTCGCTTCGCCGCGCCGGGCCGCATCGAAGATTTCGCGCGCCACTTCGAGCAAGTCGGGATCGATGTCGCCGGGGCTGCGCTGGTCGTCTGTCATGAAGCCTCTCCGTTCCCATGCGTTGCCCTGCGGTCGGGCAAGCGGTTGCTGTGATGGCCGCCCGGGGGGGGCGGCGCGTCGGTCACAGCAGAGGATACAGGCAATGCAGCTTCGCTGCCGTGCGGCCCGGAGGTGAGGATTTTCGGGAGCCGATCGATCCGTCCCGCCGGCTCCGCGGAGGCATCAGGCCTGCCTGCGCATCGCCGGCTCGCCGCCGCCGTTCGCAATGATGCGGTCGAGCCGGGCGCTCGCGTCTGTCAGCGCGCTGAGCGGCGCGCGCTGCAGCTGCGCGTCGTAGGTGCTGACGATGTGCGCTAACAATTCGACGTGTTCATCGCCGAGACGCCAGTCGTCGCTCGTGCGGCCGCGCTCGAACGCCACGGACAGCGCCTGATCCGCGATGCGCAGCTGCTCGTAGGTCATCTCGCCGTAGCCGAGATCGCACAGGAAGCCGGTCAGCAGCATCGTCTGCGTCAGCGTCTGCGCGGCGCTCCTGCTGCCCGCGCCGCGCCGCATCGCGTCGAGTGCGATATGCACGGGCAGGATCAGCTCGACAGCCATGCTGCGCGGGATCGGCAGCAGCAATGCCTTCGCCTGCCGCGCGCGCGCTGCCTGGTTGCCGCCGGGAAAAGGAATGGTCTTGGCCATGTCGCCTGGAAAAAAGTGAGAATGCTCTAGCGATAACGGCGCAAGGCGGAAAAGATTGAGGGCTGATTTCCGTAAACCGCAAACGTTTGTCGAAGCTCGCCTTTTGCGGAGATTGATCCGAGGCGCGGGCCGCGCTATAGATGCTTGTAATAGAAGGTCGTGCCGCACAATGATCCGTCCGGCATCAACGCATAGTCCGGCACGTCGCCGACACGCTGCCATCCCGCGCGTGCGTACAGCCGCTCGGCGTCGCCGCCCGTGACGGTGTCCAGCACGAGCACGGTCTTGCCTTCTTCGCGGGCCACGGCGTCGGCGGCCGCCATCAGCTGCTGCGCGACGCCGCGGCGCCGCGCCCGCCGGTGCACGAGCATCTTCGCGACATCGGCGCGATGCGGCTGGTTGTCGGGCTGCGCCAGCACCAGTTGAACCGTGCCGTCGATGCGCCCCGCGCTGTCTTCGGCGATGAGAAGCGCCCGCTCGCCGCGCTCGACGCCGTCCGCGACCGCGCGCCAGAACGCGACGGCCCTCTCGCGCGGGAGCGGCCACATGAAGCTCACCGACGCGCCGCCTGCCACGCAGTCGATCAGCACGTCGGCGAGTTCCTCGATGCAGCGCGCGGCCTCGTGAGCCGCGACGCGCCGCACGCGTCGCGCGTCGGTCATGGGTTTCTCCTTGCGGGTGAAAACGGCGGCGTCGACAGCGCTACCAGATAGCGTGCCGGCTCGCGCGCGGGATTGTGGAAGACGGTCGGGCAATCGAGGCGCATCGCCACGCAATCGCCCGCTTCGAGCCGCCAATGCGCGTCGCCTGCGCTGATCTCCATGGCGCCCTCGATGAGCCAGATCTGCTGATGAATCTCGGCCTCGCGCGCACCCGTTTCGTAGGCCACGCGCTGTCCGGCAGGAAAGTGAACCTCCACTAACTGAAGCGGCGAAGGCAGCGCCGGCGACAGATTGCGCCTTACGTAGCCCGACGCCGGATCGGTCCAGACGGCTTGATCGGCGGCGCGCGCGAGCGGCGAGGGCGGCTCGGCGGACGGCCCGGGCGCCTCGAACAGCGACGCGAGCGAGACGCCCAGCGCGGTGGCGAGCTTGTCGAGCACGGCCGCCGTCGGGCTGCTCTGCCCGCGCTCGATCAGCGAAATGTTGGAGCGGCTTACGCCGCTGCGTTCGGCGAGCGCTTCGAGCGACAAGCCGTGGCCGTCGCGCAGTTCGCGCACCCGGCGGGCGATCAGGGAATGGATGTCCATGGCGTCCAGCATAATGGAACAAAATTCCATCATGTTGGATTTCGCGCTTTCACCATATCGGAATGGAAGCGGGCAAACGGCTTCGGGCACAATGCCCGGACCTCTGGATAAACCGTGAAATCCGCACGATGAGCCGTCGCCAAGTCGTTCCGCGCCAGTCGTCAAGCAGGTCGGTCGTCAGACGCGTGGGCATCGGCGCGCTGATGCTGGCGGGCGTCGCCGTCGCGTTGCTCGGCGCGGCGCTGGTCGGCGGCTGGCTGCTGCTGCGCGGCAGTCTGCCGCAACTCGACGGCGTGCAGCACGCGCCGTTGCTGTCGTCGGCGGTGACGATCGAGCGCGACGCGCTCGGCGTGCCCGCCATCCACGGCGCGACCCGCGACGACGTCGCCTACGCGACAGGCTTTCTGCACGCGCAGGACCGCTTTCTGCAAATGGACCTGCTGCGGCGCGTCGCGGCGGGCGAACTGTCCGCGCTGGTCGGGTCGAACGCACTCGAACTCGACCGGCGCAACCGGCTGCATCGCTTCCGCGCCCGCGCGCACGCGATCGTCGAAGCGCTGCCCGCCGACCAGCGGCAGTTGATCGAGCGTTATGTGGCGGGCGTGAATGCCGGGCTCGCCGCGCTGTCGTCGCGGCCGTTCGAATACTGGATGCTGCGCACGCAGCCCGAGCCCTGGCGCGCCGAAGACTCGCTGCTGGTCGTGTACGCGATGTACTTCGATCTGCAATCGGCCGAAACGCGGCGCATTCTGGCGCGCGCCGTGTTGCGCGACCGCGTGCCCGCCGACCTGTACGCATTCCTGCTGCCCGCCGCGAGCCACTGGGACGCGCCCTTGGACAGCGCATCGACGCCGCCCGTGGCGCCCGCCCGGCTTCCCGCGACGCGTCCCGACTGGCTGGCGGCGCCGAAACCCGTCAGCGTCGCGGGCCCGGCGTCCCTCGAACCGGGCGTGGAAGCAGGCGCGACGGATTCGGCCGTCGGCAGCAACGGCTGGGTCGTCGACGGCGCGCACACCGCGCATGGCGGCGCGATTCTCGCGAACGACATGCATCTCGGGCTGTCGCTGCCGAACATCTGGTATCGCGTGTCGCTGATGTGGTCCGCGTCCGACGGGGGCACGCTGCACACGGTCACAGGCGTCAGCCTGCCCGGCGCGCGCTCGTGATCGCGGGGAGCAACGGCAAGATCGCGTGGGGCTTCACGAACAGCTACGGCCGCTATGTCGACCTGATCGAGCTGCGCCGCAATCCTTCCGACCCGCTGCAGTACCGCACGCCCGAGGGCGGATGGGCGCGCGCTGCCGTCTATCACGAGCGCATCGACGTGAAGGGCGCGGCGAGCGTCGATCTGCCCGTGATGCAGACGCGCTGGGGCCCGGAGCTGAACGTCGGCGCCCGCGCTTACGCGCTGCGCTGGGTCGCGCACGATCGCGAGGCCGTGAACCTGAACCTGCAGAAGCTCGAAGATGCGAAGACGGTCGACGAAGCGCTGCGCGTCGCGCAAACGAGCGGCCTGCCGACGCAGAACATCATGGTCGCGGACTCGCGCGGCAAGATCGGCTGGACGTTGGCGGGTCCGCTGCCGCAGCGTGATGCCGCCGACGCGCAAAGCGGCCCCGACAGCGACACGCCGTACGATTCGGCGACGTACGTGGGCTGGCAGCGCTATCTGCCGCCCGCGTCGTATCCGAAGCGCGTCGATCCGCCGCTTGGCCGCTTGTGGACGGCGAACAATCGCGTGCTGATGTCGCGCGAAGCGGCGCTGATCGGCGACGCGGGGGCGGACCTCGGCGCGCGTGCTTCGCAGATTCGCGACGATCTGCTCGCCGCGCCCAGCCCCGACGAACGCGCGATGCTGTCCATCCAGACCGACGAGCGTGCGCAATGGATCGACGTCTGGCGGCGCGTCGCGCTCGAGGCGCTCGACGGCGCCGCGCTCGACGGTCACCCGCAGCGCGCGGCGTTCCGGCAGCAGCTGCTGGCGTGGAGCGGACGCGCGGACGCCGACGCCGTCGGCTATCGGCTGACGCGCGGCTTCTTTTTCTCGCTGTACGACGCCTGGTTCGGCAGGCTCGACGCCGATCTCGCGGGCGCGATGCCGGGCGGCAGCAGCAATGCGCCGCTGGGATTGCGCGTCGCGAACTCGCGCTACGAGGCGGTGATGGAGACGCTCGCCGAGCATCATGCGTGGCTGCCCGACGGCTTCAGAAGCTGGCGCGAGTTCGTGCTCGAGCGCATCGACCGCACCATCGCGCAACTGCCCGCCGACACCTCCGTCGACGAAGCGCGCTGGGGCGAGCGCAACCGCGCGGCCATCGAGCATCCGTTCGCGCGCCTCGTGCCCGCGTGGCTGCCGTGGGTGCGCGGCTGGCTCGGCGCGCCGCATGATCCGCTGCCTGGCGACATCAACATGCCGCGCGTGCAGACGCCGAATTTCGGCGCGTCGGAACGGATGATCGTGTCGCCGGGACGCGAGCAGAGCGGCATCTTCGAGATGCCGGGCGGACAGTCGGGGCATCCGCTGTCGCCGTATTTTCTGGCGGGTCACGAAGCGTGGGTGCGCGGCGAGAAGACCGCGTTCCTGCCAGGCGCGCCCGCGCATCGGCTGACGCTCGGCCGCGCGCAGCCGTGATCGCCGTAATGAACGTTTTGATGGAGTGAACGCATGAAGCAGGAACGGAGCAGCGACCTGATTGCAGTGCGCGATCTGCTGCGGGAGTTCGTCAGCGAGCGCGACTGGTCGCGTTTTCATTCGCCGAAGAATCTCGCGACGGCGCTGAGCGTCGAAGCGAGCGAACTGCTGGAGCCGTTTCAATGGCTGGCGTCGGGCGAAAAGAGCGAACTCGCCGATGACCGGCTCGTCGCGATCCGTCACGAAATGGCCGACGTGCTCGCGTATCTCGTGATGCTCGCCGACCGGCTCGATGTCGATCTGTATGCGGCCGTGCTGGAGAAGATCGAACTGAATCGCGCGAAGTATCCGGCGCACAAGGTGCGCGGCGACTCGCGCAAGTATTCGGAGTACGACGAGTGAGGCGGGGACGGACGATTCGTCGACAGGTGAGCGTTCTCGGGAGCAGGCGCAACGCAAAAAAGCCGCCCGCAGGCGGCTTTCGCAAAGCACGTCGGACTGCCCGCGCAGCGCTTACTGCTTGATGCCTTCCGTCTGGATATGCAGCACGGTCTTCGTGCTGAAGCCGTACGACTTGCCCCAGTCCATGCCGAAGTCCGCGCGGTCGAACGTTGCCGTCGATTCCGCGCCGCACACTTCGCGCTTGAGCATCGGGTTCACGAAGCACTTGAACGATTCGATCTTCAGGTTCACCGGCTTCGTCACGCCGTGCAGCGTCAGCGTGCCGATCACTTCGACGGGCGTGTCGCCGTCGAAGCGGATCTGCATGCCCTTGTAGGTTGCCGTCGGGAACTTGGCCGCGTCGAAGAATTCCGGCTTTTGCAGATGCTGGTCGAGCTTGTCATTGCCGGTATCGATCGAAGCCGTGTCGATCGTCACGTCGACCGTGCCCGTCTTCGCCGCGCGATCGAGCGTCACCGTGCCGCTCGACTTCTTGAACTTGCCGCGCCACACCGAGATGCCGCCGAAGTGATCGGCTTCGAAGCTCGGGTACGTGTGGTTCGGATCGAGCTGATACGTATCGGCTGCCATGGCATTGAACGACATGCCCGCGATCAGCGCGCCCGCCGCGATCAACAGTTGTTTCTTCACGTTATTCTCCTGGGTTGATGAGTGTGCCCCGCGCGCTCAATGCTTTGCGGCGACGATGTGAAACCTGATGACGACATCGTCGGCGACAACCGACGTGTCCTTCCATTCGCCCGTGCCGACGTCGTACTGCGTGCGCTTGATGGGCAGCGCGCCGTCGAAGGTTTGCATCGGGCCCTGCTGCGTGATCGCGACGGGCACGGTGACGACCTGCGATTTGCCCTTGATGGTCAGCTTGCCCGTCACCTTGTACTGATTGCCGCCAGCGGGCGCGATGGCCGTCGACACGAACGTCGCTTTCGGGAACGTCGCGCTGTCGAACCACTCCTTGCCGCGCACCTGCTTGTTGTATTCGGCGTCGCCGAGGTCGTAGCTATCGGTATCGATCGACAGATTGGCGCTGCCTGCCGTCGGCTTCGCGGGGTCGAACGTCAGTTGCGCGGTGAACTTCCTGAACGCGCCGTCGACGGGCACGTTCATCTGTTTCGACCTCGCGACGACGCTGCTCTTGCCTGCGTCGACCTGCGCGAATGCGGGCAACGCGGCGGCGAGCAACAGCGCGGCCGTGCCCGCCAGAATGTGGCGATAAGTGGCGTTCTTCATGACGATCCTGAGATTCAGCGCTTATTTGAGGAAGGGAATCATGCGTGCGAGCAGTCCGTCGCGTTCGACGAACTGATGCTTGAGCGCGGCCAGCACGTGCAGCGCCAACAGCACGAGCAGCGTGTAATTGAGCGCGATATGCGCGCTGCGCAACACGGCCTTTAGCGCGTGATCGGGACCGATGAGGGTGGGCAGCGGCAGCACGCCGAGGTAGACCACCTGCACGCCCGCCGCCGAGCTGAAGAAGTAGCCGGTCAGCGGAATCGCGAGCATCAGCACGTAGAGCAGACCGTGCGTCGCGTGCGCGGCGGCCTTTTGCCATGCGGGCATCGCGGCGGGCGTGGGCGGCGCGTCATGCGTGGCGCGCCAGATGACGCGCAGCACCGCGAGCGCGAACACGGTCACGCCGATCCACTTGTGCCACGACACGTACTTGAGCTTCGTCGGCGTGAAGCCCGGGATATCGGTCATGATCCAGCCGAGATAGAAGCCGCAGATCATCAGCAGTGCGATCAGCCAATGCAGCGCGATGACCGTGCGGCCGTAGCGCGCAATCTTGCCGGTGCTTGGGGACGAAGCGTGGAACGTCATGGGCAATCGGGAACCTTCGCGTGATGGCGCCGACGCGGCGCCTCGGATTGAACGCGAATGGTAGAGGGCGAGTTTGCCGATGAATAGCCGCGCCAGGGAGAACAGATCGTTGCGGCAGTGCGCGCAATCCACGCGAAAAGCGCGGATTGAACTGGCGATTGATTGCGTTGCGCGCGTCAGTCCGAACGCGAGGCCCAGAACGCACGCTGCACCTGCATGATTTCTTCTTCGACTTCGGCGATGGGACCTATCAGGTCGACGTGCTTCTGGCAATGATCGAACACGTACCGTGACGACACGCTCATCGTCGGGTTTTCGGCATGGTTGCCCGTCGCCTGCAGCAGACGTTCTTCCGTCATGCCGAACACCACGCGGCCGATGTTCGCCCAATACGCCGTGCCCGCGCACATGCAGCACGGCTCGACGGTTGTATAGAGCGTGCAGCTCCACAGATACTGCGGCGTGAAGTTGAGCGCGGCGATCCGCGCGAGCACGCTCTCCGCGTGGTTGACGGTATCGACGTTGCCTTGCTCGATCAACACCGTCTCCTGATCCGGGCCGACGAGAATCGCGCCGAACGGATGATGGCCCATCAGCGTCGCGCGTTCGGCGACGGCGCTCGCGTGACGCAGATGGCGCACGATCTGATCGCGCGTCGGCACGAGTCCTTGCTCAGGAACGTCCGACGCGTTCTGTTTCGATGAAGTGGTCAGCGCCAAATGCGTCTCCTTCGTTCATGTCACTTCGGCAGCGAGCCGTCGACGCCTTGCACGAACCAGTTCAGCCGCAGCAGATCGGCATCCGACAGCGATTTGCCCGCCGCCACCTTGATCGCGCCGCTCTGATCCTTGATCGGCCCGGCGAACGGATCGAATTTGCCCGCGATGATGTCGTCGCGTTTTTGCGCGAGCGCTTTCTGCGCGGTCGGCGATACGGCGTCCGTGTTGATGCTCGCGAGGTCGATCGCCTTTTCCTTGAGGCCCCACCACGTCGGCGAGTTGGTCCACGTACCCGCCTGAACCTGCTCGATCAGATGCGTATAGTAGACGCCCCAGTAGCTCACGCACGCGCCCAGTTGCGCGTTCGGGCCGAACTTCTTCATGTCCGAGTCCCAGCCGAACGCGTGCACCTTCTTCTGTTCGGCCGTCTGCATCGTGGCCGTCGAATCGGTGTTCTGGATCAGCACGTCGGCGCCTTGGCCGATCAGCGTCTCGGCGGCCTGCTTTTCCTTGCCCGGATCGAACCACGTGTTGATCCACACCACTTTGACCTTCGCGTTCGGATTCACCGAGCGCGCGCCCATCGTGAACGCGTTGATGTTGCGCACCACTTCCGGCACGGGCACCGACGCGACGAAGCCGAGCGTGTTCGACTTCGTCGTGTAGCCGCCGACGAGCCCTGCGAGATACGCGCTCTGATACGTGCGCACGTCGTAGGTGGCGAAGTTCGCGGCCTTCTTGTAGCCGGTCGCGTGCTCGAACACGGTGTCGGGATAATCCTTCGCCGTCTTCAGCTCGAAGTCCTGGAAGCCGAAGCTCGATCCGACGATGATCTTGTTGCCCTTGCTCGCGAGATCGCGGAACACGCGCTCCGAATCCGCCGATTCCGGCACGTTCTCGATGCGCGTGACCTTGATCTTGTCGCCGAACTTCGCTTCGATCGCCTTCACGCCTTGCTCGTGCGCGTAGGTCCAGCCGGCGTCGCCGGGATTGCCGAGATAGACGAACGCGACGCCCATCGGCTGCGCGGCCGTGGCCGCCGCGCTGAACGCGACCGTCGCGCCGAGCGCGGCAAGAAGAACAGCGGGAAGCCGCAGCGAGCGCATGACGGCGCGGGCCAAGGTTGTTTTTTTCATGAAGTCTCCGCAGACAGTGAAGGAAGACACGGCGATGCTGCGCCGCGTCACATCAGCGGAGATGGTGGTGAGTCAATATCAAGGTCGAAATTAAGATTCGTTATGCGCTGTATAACGGCATTGATATGAGCGTTCAGATCGGCTCACCCCAGGTTCAGTTGCCACGACACGCCGAAGCGGTCGCTGACCCACGCGAAGCGGCGGCTGAAGCCGTAGTTGTCGGGCGGCATCGATGCGCGCCGCCTGCGGACAGTGCGGCGACCAGCTTGTCGAACTGCGCGTCCGACTCGCATTCGACGAACAGCGATAGCGCGGGCGTGAACGTGAAGGCGTGTTTGCGATGCTGTCGGTGCACAGCAGCGTCTGTCCGGCGACGAAGAACGTGCCTTTCATCACCGAGCCCTCGCGGCCCGGCGTGCCCGATGCGTAATGGATCACCTCGACGATCTTGCCGTCGTCGAACGGCGACACGTGCAAGCGCATCGCTTCTTCGGCGTTGTTATCCTGGAAGAGCAGAAACGGGCGGGCCGTGGTCATCGCGAGTCTCCTTCGGTGAGCGCATGGCTCGCAAATTGTTCACGGTTGCGCTTGAGGTGAGGCTATTCGGGAGCACCGCAACGGTGAGTCGCCCGGCAACCCGCACGGCACTGTAGCCAAAGGTGAGGATATTCGGGAGCCGCGGCGACCGCTTCTGTAAAGCCCATTTCCGCCAGGCTAGGTGACGATCAGCAGCAGCCCCGTGACGCTCAGCGCGCCGCACCACAACCAGTCGAAATTGATCCAGGCGCGGCGCAGCAGGCCAAGGCCGAGATACTGATAGGCCGCAAGCGCGATCGCGCCGGCCGTGGCGAGCGTGACGACGGTATGCACGGCCGTCACCGTGCCGGCCGATTCGAGCGAACTGCCGACGGACAGCCCGGCGCCGCACATCGGCAGCAGCGCGGGCAGCAGCATCAGGCCCGCGCCGTGCATCGCCGCCATGCCGGCCGACCACAGCGCGAGCCCGGCGAAGCTCGCCGTCATGCCGACGCGCACGCGCTGCTTGTGGCCGTAAAAGTGGTGGTAGGCGGCCCACGCGATCAGCAGCGCGCCCATCACGGTGCGCAGGTGGTCGACGCGCGTGAAGAGCCCGAGCGCGACGGCCGAGGTGGTCACCAGCATCACGGCGACGGCATGCCCGAGCGCGAGCGGCGGCAGCGCCATCAGCACCGCCTTGCGGCTGCCATGCTGAAGCCCGAGCGCGGCGGCGAACAGCCAGCCCATCGCGGGGTTCACGCCGTGAAAGATGCCGCTGCCGATCACCGTCGCCCACATGCCGTTCATCCCTTGCGCCTTTGCGATCCCTTTGCAATCCCTCCGCAATCACGGATAGCAATACGAATCCGATGATGCGTCGCCGCCTTCGAGCCGAATCTGATGCGGCCGATGCGATGCCGGCCAATCGACGAAAAAGTCGTTGGCGATGTCGAGGCCGCCGTTGCTGTCCGCATCGAGCTTGACCATCCAGCCGTCGAGCCCGTCGGGATAGAACTGCTCGTCGATTGCGCCGTACAGTGAATTCGTGAAGTACACGCGGCTGCCGTCGCGGCTCACTTCGACCATCTGCGGGCCGCCGTTCAGCGCACGGCCGTTCGCGGCCGGATGCGACGCGCGCGCCACGATGCCGCCCACGCGCACGGTGCCCGTCAGCACGGGTTTCATCGGGTCCGAGACGTCGTATTGCCGCAGATCGCCCGTGCCCCAGCACGACACGTACAGGAAGCGGTCGTCGAGCGACAGTGCGATGTCGGTGACGAGCGGCGGCACTGCGCCGAAGCCTTTGAGCATGGGCGGAAGCAGTGAAGCGTCGGCGGGCTCCGCGGGAATCTCGATCACTTTGCGCGCGGCCCAGCCGTCGCCTTCGCGATACCACGTCCAGATCGACGCCGACAGGTCTTTCAGGCTGATCACCGAGTTGACGAAGCCGTACGCCCGGGTCGGATCATGGGCCGGGCGCAATTCGAACACGAGCTGGTTCTCCGCGCCGAAATCGACGACCTGCTTGTGCTTGCGCGTATTCATGTCCCAGAAGTGCAGCCGGTGCCCGTATTGCCCGCCGAGCAGCACGTCAGGCACGAGGCCGTTTTCGAACGTCGCGGGCAAGCCCCACTCGCTCGTCACGACGGTGTCGTAGCCGAGATGCCACCAGCCGTCGTAGGCAAGCTCCTGCGGGCCGCGATCGATTTCCCACTGGCCTCGGATATCGAACGTTTCGTGATCCATCAGAAAGATGCCGCCGGGCGCCTCGCCCTGCGCGTTCGCGAGCGACACCACATAGATGCCCGCCGGTCCACAGTGCACGGTGTGCGGTCGCGTATAGCCCGCCTTTTCGGCGACTTCGGCGGGTTCGAGCACGCGCACGATCTGCGGCTTGCGCTTGTCGGGCTTCGTATCGAGGATATGAATGCGCGACGAGCGCAGCCCCGGCACGACGAGATAGCGGCGCTCCGTATGCGGATGCGGCGCGTTCGGGCACAGACACGAACTGCATGCGTTCCAGCCGAAGTGATGCAGTTCGTCGCCCGTGTTGGGCATCGGCACGCGGCTGATGATCGCGCCATAGTCCGCCGAACCGGGTTCGACACCGACGACGGCGAGTTCATCGGGCGTTTCGCGCGACGGGTCGAAGCTCGCGACATACGCGACGGTTTCTTTCGGCGCGCTGCTGGCCATGCGCGCGGACGGGTAGAAGGTCGGGTCGGGTGTCCATGTCGCCATGTCTCGGTCTCCGGGGGAATGCCGCACTGCGGCACGCGTTCTATGTCGATGCGCACCCTGTGCGAACACAGCGCGCGTATGAGCTTTTCACTGTAGGCAATTTCGCCGCGGGCTGCGCGACTGTTCACGCGGACGTGCCTCTTTTTTATGCGCGCGGGAGCGCGGCGCGTGCCATCGCAGCGATATTGTTGCTGCAACGCCGATCCGGCATCCACATTCGCGGCGCATATAGAATGATGCGATTCCACCGCGTTATTTCCACCGCTTCGAAGCCGCACTCCCATCATGCGTTCATGGCGCCTCGACCGTCCCGTTTCGCAAGGGCAGCTGGATCTCAGCCGCGCGACGGGGCTCGTGTCGTCGATCGGCAGCGATGATTCGAACGCGCTCGCCGCCGAAGTGCTGAAGCTGCTCGGCGACATCGCGGCGATCTCGCAATGCACGATCTTCGCGTACGAGTTCGGCAACCGGCCGCGCACGGTGTCGGTGGCGGATCATCGCGGCGGGCGCTTCCTGCGCGACGTCGCCGACACGTACGCGCGTCACTTCTATGCGCTCGACGGCAACCAGAAGATCGTCTCGTCGGCGCGCAACGACAAACCCGGCTCGACGCTCGTGCTGCATCAGCAGACCAGCGACGACATCCTCAACGAGGCCTATCGCGCCGCGTGCTACCAGCAGCCGAACGTGTCGGACCGCGTGTCGCTGCTCGTGCAGCCGACGGCGGATATCTGGCTCTCCGTGAATCTGTATCGCGACCGCCGCTTCGGCAATTACCATCCGCGCGAGATCGCGCTGATCGAAGCGATGGCGCCCCTCATCGCGCAGGCGGCGAAGCATCACTATGCAATCTGCGGGCAGCGCGACATGGCGATCTCGCATCTGATGCTCGCGCGCGTGCGCGGCCTGTGCCCCGAGCTGTCGAAGCGCGAACTCGACGTGCTGACGGGCGTGCTCGAAGGACGCACCGCGCAGGAAATCGGCGACACGATGGGCATCAAACCGACGAGCGTCGTCACGTACCAGAAGCGTGCGTTCCGGCGGCTCGGCATTTCGAGCCAGCGGCAATTGTTCGCGCTGTGCATCGGCGCGGGTCGCGTCTGACGTATCCGCGTATTCCCCAGGTCTCCGCAGCCCCCGGCTTGTACCCGATTTGAGGACAGGCGCGCTCGCGCCGCATTCCATACTGCGACGCATCGCCAGGCGCCGCGCGACATCCAGGCGCGGCCCGTCGAAGCGATTGCATCGGACCTCGCGTCCGGCATAGCGTCAACATCGGAGACAACGGTATGGAATCCTCCCCGCGCGCCGGCGCGCTGCACGCGACGCCCGCCACCCTCGCGCCTGATACGCCGAACGTGCCGAACGTGCATCCACAGCCCGTGATCGCGAAGGTATCGCGGCATCTGCTGTGGTTCCTGTTCGTGCTGTTCTTCTTCTCGTTCCTCGATCGCATCAACATCGGCTTCGCCGGCCTGACGATGACGAAGGATCTCGGTCTCAGCAGCACGCAGTTCGGCCTCGCGACCACGCTCTTCTACGTCGCGTACATCGCGTTCGGCATTCCGGGCAATGTGGTGCTGGCGCGCATCGGCGCGCGCAAATGGATCGGCACGATCATGATCGCGTGGGGACTCGCGTCCACCGCGACGATGTTCGCGACCAGCCCCGGCACGCTGTACGTGCTGCGCGTGCTGGTCGGCGTGACGGAAGCGGGCTTTCTGCCCGGCATCCTGCTGTATCTGACGTACTGGTTTCCCGCCGCGTACCGGGCGCGCGCGAACGCGCTCTTCATGATCGCGATGCCCGTGACGGCGGCCGTCGGCTCGGCGCTGTCGGGATTTATTCTCGGACTCGACGGCACGCTTGGACTGAAGGGCTGGCAGTGGCTGTTTCTGCTCGAAGGCCTGCCGTCTGCGCTGCTCGGCTTCGTCGTGTATGCGTATCTCGATGACGGCCCGCAGCATGCGCGTTGGCTCGACGACGACGACAAGCGCGCGCTCGCCGCGACGCTTGCTGTCGAGCATAAGCAGGACGTGCAGACGGGCGCTGCAAAAGGCATCGTCGGCGAACTGCTGTCGCCCGTCGTGGTGAAGTTCGCCATCGCGTACTTCTGTCTCGTGAACACGCTGGCGATGGTCGCCGTGTGGACGCCGCTGATCGTGAAGAGCTTCAGCGCCGACGCGAGCAACCGCACGGTCGGCCTGCTCGCCGCGATTCCGCAGGTTTGCACCATCGTCGCGATGATCGCGTGGGGCCGCCGCTCGGACCGCAGGCAGGAACGCAAGTGGCATCTGATGATCCCGATGCTGTGTTCCGCCGCCGGCTGGCTGTGCACCGCCTATTCGGCGAATCCGGCGATGCGCATGCTCGGCGTGTGCCTCGCGTCGGCGGGCTCGTACACGGCGATGTCGATCTTCTGGACCACGCCCGATCACGCCTTGAGCTTCCGGGCGCGGGCCATCGGCATTGCCGTCATCAACGCGATGGGCAACATCAGTTCGGCGCTCAATCCGCTGATCGTCGGCTGGCTGAAGGACGCGACGCACAGCTTTTCTGCGGGACTGTTGTATTCGGCGGTGCTGCTCGTGGCCGGCGTGGTTGTCGTGACGCTGCTGCCCATCGATAAACGTGAAGCACCGCGCGAAGATCTGAGGAGCATTGGATGAACAAGCAATTCAAACCGTATCCGTTCGCCGCGAAGCAGTACGCCGCGCGCGTGCCGCAATTGCAGCGGGGCGCCGATGCGCAGCGCCATGCGGTGACCATCGTCGGCGGCGGGCCGGTGGGGCTCGCCGTCGCGCTGGGTCTCGCGAATCACGGCGTGCGCAGCGTGCTGATCGAAGCGGACGACTCGGTCTGCTATGGCAGCCGCGCGATCTGCATCTCGCGGCGCAGTCTGGAGATCATCGAACGGCTCGGCGCCGTCGAAGGTTTTCTGAAAACGGGCCTGCCGTGGACGGGCGGCCGCAGCTTCTATCGCGACACGGAAGTGCTGCATTTCACGATGCCGCAGGACGAAAACCAGAAGCTGCCGCCGATGGTCAATCTCGCGCAGTATCACATCGAGCAGTTTCTGCTCGATGCCGCGGAGAAGCGCGCCGATCTGATCGACATTCGCTGGCAGACGCGCGTGAAGTCGATCGATTCGCGCGACGACGGCGCGACGCTGCAGCTGTCGACGCCCATCGGCGACTATGCACTCGACACCGATTGGGTGCTCGCGTGCGACGGCGGGCGCAGCACGATACGCGAAGCGCTCGGCTTGCAGTTGCAGGGCACGAGCTACGAAGGGCGCTACGTGATCGTCGATATCGAACTGCAAAGCGAGCGTCCGACGGAGCGGCTCGCGTACTTCGATCCATCGTCGAATCCCGGCTCGACCGTGCTCGTGCACAAGCAGCCCGACAACGTCTGGCGCATCGACTATCAGCTGCGCGACGGTGAAGACGCCGAGCAGGCCGTGCAGCCCGACAACGTGATGCCGCGCGTGCAAAGCCTGCTCGACATGATGGGCGAGAAGGGCGCGTGGTCGCCGATCTGGATCACGATCTACAAGGCCAACGCGCTGACGCTCGAACGCTACCGCCACAACCGCGTGATGTTCGCGGGCGACGCCGCGCACCTCGTGCCCATCTTCGGCGTGCGCGGCGCGAATTCGGGTATCGACGACGCGGACAACATCGCGTGGAAGCTCGCGTTCGTCGTGAAGGGGCTGGCGTCGCCTGCGCTGCTCGACAGTTATTCGGACGAACGCGTCGCCGCGACGCATGAGAACCTCAGCTACGGCACGAAGAGCACGGAGTTCATGGCGCCGCCTTCGTTCGCATTCGAGCTGATGCGCAAGGCCGTGTTGGGCCTCGCCGTGAAGCATCCGCACGTGCGCTCGCTGATCAATCCGCGCCAGACGTCGGCGATCACGTACGCGAACTCGCCGCTGAACGTCGCCGATCGCGATGGGTTTGCAACGGGCCCCGTGCCCGGCGCGGTGCTGGCCGAGTATCCCGTGACAATCGCCGAAAACGGGCGCGCACGCGAAGCGCATCTGACCGACCTCGTCACGCCGTGCTTCACGGCGCTGTGCTTCAGCGATGAAGGCGACGTGAGTCACGGGTTCGCGTCGCTGAGTGACTCGCTTCGGGAACGCGGCGTGCCGTTCAGGGTCGTGCCCGTCAGCGCGCGCCTGCATGCGCAAGCGACAGGCGTGCATGCGTGGGACCACACAGGACGCGTGTTCGAGCGTTATGACGCGAAGCCCGGCACCGTATATCTCGTGCGGCCGGATGGCCATGTGCTCGGGCGCTGGCGCAACGCGAGCGCCGCCGATATCGACGCCGCAATCGTACGCGCGCTGGCTTGATCAATCGCTCAACGAATGGAGAACGCGATGACCGATGCAGAACTCGATGCCGTCTACACGCGGCTTTGCAAGACCATGACGCAACTGGGCGAGACGAATGCGCCGCTCTTTCTCGCGCGATTCGCGTTGCTGGCGATCGGGAAGATGGATCCCGAGGCATCGCTGGCGTTGATCGATGCGGCCAGCGACGGGGTCGGAGACTAGCCGCGCGCCGCCCGTCTCACTCTTCCTCGCGCGCCTCGGCCGTCGCCAGCTCCTTGATCAACGCATCGACAGCCACATAAAGATCGTCGATCACCTTCATCCCGACCTGCTGCTCAAGCGCGCGGTATTGCGCCTCGAGCAGGGGCGCCATGCTTTCGACGATCGCCGCGCTTTGCGCCGTCAACGACACGCGCACGCGCCGCTGATCCTCCTCGAAGCGCTCCTTCGTCACGTGGCCGAGGTCTTCCATGCGCGCGAGCACGCCCGCGAGGCTCGGGCTCGAAATCGTGCACAGCGTGCACAACTGACGCGGTTCCAGCGGGCCGTCCTCGTGCAGCGCGCGAATGATGCGCCATTGCTGCTCCGTGAGTCCGTGCGCCGTCAGCAACGGACGAAAGCGCGACATCATGAGTTCGCGCGCGCGCAGCAGCAGCATCGGCAGATTGCGGTGCATCGCGAGCGGCGCGGGGGTATCGGAGCGGGCCATAACCATCGACTGTCGGAGAAACACATAATTTTACTAGGATATAAGTAAATCGACGTCTATCTTTAGTTCGCCCGGTATTTCGGACGGCTTCGGCGGATTTTTGACGCTGGCTAGAATGCGTCTGTGCGGCTTGGCAGGGCGCGCGAGTGAGTGCACGCTTACTTACCTGACTGTCGCACGCTGCCGACGGTGGCGCCCAGGACAAACCCTCGAAGTATTTTCCCGACCGCTTGGTCGGTTTATCCTACGCAACCTGGCGGATTTTTTTGATATTGGGGACATCGTGTACGTCCATCATCAGTTCTTCGACGATGCCGATGCGCACGCGGCGGCGCTGCGGGGCTGGGACCAGCGTTACGACCAGATCGGCTCCGGCGCGTTTCGCAGCGCAGTGAAGCAGATCGAGCTGGACGGCGTGCAGGTGTTCCACGAATCGGCCAATCTGCGCGTCGTGCAGCGCGGCCAGTTGCCGCCTGGTCACATGACGTTCGGGATTCCGCTCGCGGGTGCCGGCGCATTCGCGTTCGGCGGCGCGCGCATCGATCGCGGTGGCTTCGTGATGGCGGCGGGCGGCACGCCGTTCGAATTCCACTCGCCCGACGATATGGCGCTGATCGGCGTTGTGATCGACGCGAACCTGCTGCAGGGCATCGCCGATTGCGCGGGCGTCGATCTCGACGACGCTCTCTTTCGTCGCAGCGTGCTCGACATTCCGAACGCCGCCTGCGCGCGCGCCGGGCTGCAACTCGCGACGCTGATTGAGCGCGTGCTCGCGCAGCCCGATGCATTCGACGACGTTCACGCGCAGCGCGCGCTGCGCAGCCAGGTGAACGAAACGCTCGTCGATCTGCTGGCGTATCACGTGCCTGCATCGACGAACCGGCTCACGTATGCGTGCCAGGCCGATATCGTGCGCCGCATTCACGACTTCGTGATTCACCATCCCGAAGAGCCCATTGACATCGAAAGCCTCTGCAAGCAATTGCGCGTGAGCCGGCGCACGGTGCAGAACAGCTTTCAGGCCGTCGTGCAAACCAATCCGCTCGCTTACGTGCGTTCGCTGCGGCTCGCGCAGGTGCGGCGTCTGTTGCTCGACACGCGGCAGTCCGACCTGTCAGTCAGCGACGCCGCCGCGCAGTGGGGCTTCGTCCACCTCGGGCACTTTGCGAACGCGTACAAGGCGCAGTTCGGCGAGTTGCCTTCGCACACGGCGCGCAGGTCGGCGCGGACGCCCGGCGTGCGCTAGTCGCTCGCGCGGCTCGCGCGTGGCGATTGCCGCATAGCCATCGATGAAAAAAAAAGAATCCGCGCTCGCGAGAACGCGGATTCAAAGGCACGCTTGAGCGGAGACTACAAGCGGCTTGATCGTCAACAGACCTTGACGAGGAGAGAGCGTTTGTCGCGCGCGAGCGCGCTCAGGCGTGGTTGTGCGCCGGATTGCGGCACACACCCGCCTGCACGTTCGAGTCGTTCCACGCCGAACCGAGGATGATGCTGCAGAAGTTCAGGCGCTTGTATTCCGGGTCTTTCAATGCGAGCACGTCGGCCTTCACGTTGCCGAATGTGGTGAGCGGCTTGTGCTTCGTGCCGTTCGCGAACGCATCGATGATGTTCTCCTTGAAGTTCTCGCCGCGCGGATGCGCCGCGACAACCAGCTTGCGATCGTCCTGCGAGAACTCGTCGTAGGCGAGGCCCAGCACGTCCATCTCGACGCCCGCTGTCACCAGCGCGACGACGGGCTTCTTGTACTGCGGAATGCCTGGCGTCGTGTGCAGCGCGATCGCGTCCCATACCATGTCGATGTCGTGTTCGCCAATGCCATAGCCTTGCAGGAAATTGCGCGCGGCATTCGCGCCGTCCACTTCGAAGCGATCGTGCGCACTGCTGTACTTTTCCATCAGGCCCATGTCATGAAACATCGCGCCGATGTACAGCAGCTCGGGGTCGTACTTCAGCTGCTTGCGCTCGCCCGTCAGCGCGCCGAACAGGAACACGCGGCGCGAGTGGTGGTAGAGCAGATCGGTTTCGGTGTCGCGCACGAGTTGCGTCGCTTCGCGCGCCATCTTGCTGTCGGGGATCTTGATGCCTGCGATGATTTCGCTCATTTGGGGTTCTCCAGAACGTGATCGGCTGAGTCCGTTCGCTGCTTCGTGAGTAGCGATCGGCGGGTGATCAAAGTGTAGGGAGCGCCCTTTCGCGCGGCAAAAGCATTGATACCCGCGATGCTGCCAACCGCGCGCGCTTTTCTGCCAGGCGCGGCGACAAGCGCGTCAGGTGAGGGTTTTCGGGAGCGCGCGCTCAGGCGTGCGGTGCAGGTATCGCTTTCACGCTTGATGGTTTCGCGCGTGCACGGTGCGCGTGTATGACGCGAGCATCGTTGCAAGTTCCTGCGCGGCGGGCGTGAGCGGCGAGACGGCGCGTTGCAGCACACAGACGTCCTGCGCACCCGCACGCTCGCGCACGTCGATCGTGGTCAGCACGCGCGCGAACGGTCCGCGCTTAGTGACCATGGCGGCTTCCAGCGAAAGACAATCCGTCTCGCTCACCAGATGGAGCGACTCGAACAGGCCTTCGACGGTTGCAACGATCGTCGGCGGCTTCAGGCGCTGGCTCTTGAACAGATCGTTGAGACGGTGCGACAGCGGGTCGTCGGTGAGATTCGGCGAGCGCGTCGCGATCCATGAGCAATCCGCGAGTTCGGCCAGCGACTTCGCGTGCGCCTTCGGATGCCCGCGCCGGCACACGACGACGGGATCGGACGGGTACAGTTTCGTGACGAGCAGGTCGGTCGTATCCGTGTGCTTCGACACGAGCGCGACGGCGAAGTCGAGCGTGCCTTCGCGCAGCCACGCGATCATCATGCGCGACGTGCCCGTGCGCATATGCACGTCGACGCGAGGAAAGCGCGCGCGAAATTCGGTCAGCACTGGGGCGCCCGCATCGATGAGCGGCTCGGTCGTCATGCCGAACGTCACCTGGCCCGCGTACTCACCGCGCAGTTGCTGCGCTTCGTGCTCGGCGCGCGCGCATTCGCCGAGAATCGTCGCCGCGCGCTGCAGCATCCGCTGGCCGAGCGCCGTCAGTGCGATGCCGCGATTGGTGCGCGTGAAGAGCGTCGCGCCGAGCATGGCTTCGAGATGCTGCAACTGCTGCGTGATGCCGCTTTGCGCGATGCCGAGCGCGCGCGACGCGGCGCGGATGCTGCCGTGCTCGGCCACGGCCGTAAAGATTCGCAGCTGTGAAATGGTCAGGGCCATGGTCGGAAAGGCGGGAAAGGTGATGGCCGCGGGCCGGATAGCGCGGCAGCCGTGCGTTCAGTCAAAGTGATCATGATAGACAGATTTGCCCTTTTTTTGATCGCCAGCGTGTCATACGATCGGCTCGAACCGAATCGGTCACTACCCCATCTCCCATGAAGACTCCGCTGATCCTTCTCCTCGCCGCCGCACTGGGTGTTGCAAGCCACGGCGCATCCGCCCGCGACAACGACACGGTTCGCCTCGGCATCGATCCGACTTATCCGCCGATGGACGCGAAAGCGCCCGACGGCAGTCTTAAGGGCTTCGACGTCGATCTCGGCAACGAAATCTGCAAGCGCATTCACGCGCATTGCGAGTGGGTCGAGTTGGAGTTTTCCGGCATGATTCCGGCGCTTCAGGCACGCAAGATCGACGCGATCATGTCGTCGATGGCGATTACCGCGAAGCGCGAGCAGCAGATTCTTTTCACGTCGAAGCTGTTCCAGTTCAAGTCGCGGCTCGTCGCCAAGCCAGGCTCGGGCCTAAATGGCAGCGTGCCCGCGACGCTCGCCGGCAAGCAGATCGGCGTACAGACGGGCACGCAGTTCGAGTCGTACGCGCAGACGCACTGGGCGCCCGGCGGCGTGCGCGTGGTCGCCTACAAAGGCCAGGACGAAGTATTCAGCGATCTCGTCAACGGACGGCTCGACGGCGCGCTGCTCGGCACCGTCGAGGCCGATTACGGTTTCTTGCGCACGCCGCAGGGCAAGGGCTTCGCGTTCGTCGGCGAGCCGCTCGCGATGGGTGATCGCGGCGTCGGCATCGGCTTGCGCAAGGACGAGACCGCGTTGCAGGCGTCGATGAACTCGGCCATCGCGTCGATGTTGAAAGACGGCACTTACGCGCAGATCGCGCACAAGTATTTCGATTTCGATCCGTACGGCAACTGACCGGCCGCCCGATCGGGATTTCGAGCGACATTTGAAAGAGTCACATGAAAAGGCAATCGATTCCGCTTCTCTCGCCGGCTGTCGGCACCTCACGCGAAGTCGTCGCGTTTCGTTTCGGTCCGCAAAACAGCGGGCAAAAAATCTATATCCAGTCGTCGCTGCACGCCGACGAAACGCCCGCGATGCTGACGACGGTGCTGCTCAAGCGGCGTCTCGTCGAACTCGAAGCGCAGGGCTTGCTGAAGGCCGAGATCGTGCTCGTACCCGTCGCGAACCCCGTGGGCCTGAGTCAGCAGGTGCTTGGCCAGTTCATCGGCCGGTTCGAGACGGGCAGCGGCAAGAACTTCAACCGGCACTTCATGCAGTTCGCGGCGGTGCTCGACCGCGCGAAGGACCGGCTCGGACTCGACGCGCAACGGAACCGCGATCTGATCCGCGAACTGGTGCGCGAGCAGTTGGAGGCGCAAAGGCCGCTGACGGAATATGAATCGCTGCAACTCGCCTTGCTGAAGCTCTCTTACGACGCGGATGTCGTGATCGATCTGCATTGCTCGCTCGAAGCTGTCATGCACGTTTATACGAGCGAGGCAGGCTGGCCGGAGATCGAGCCGCTGGCGCGCTATTTGCGCTCGGAAGCGTCGCTGCTGGCGACGAATTCGGGCGGCCAGGCGTTCGACGAGGCGCACAGCCTGTTGTGGTGGAACCTGCAGCAGGAGATGCCGGCAGGCAAACCGATATCGACGGGCACCGTCGCGGTGACGGTCGAATGCCGCGGACAGCGCGACGTTTCGTACGACTTCGCGCAACAGGACGCGGATGCGCTCGTCGACTATCTGACGTATCGGAAGGCAATCGAAGGCAGCGTGAAGCCGCTGCCCGAACTCCCGATGCACGCGACACCGCTTGCGGGCAGTGAGCAGCTTTACGCGCCCGTTAGCGGCATCCTCGTGCATCGCGCGAAGATCGGCGACAGGATTCGTGTCGGCGACGCGCTATTCGACATCGTCGATCCATTGACGGACGAAACCACGACGATCACCAGCAATACGGAAGGCGTGCTTTATATGCGGCGCGCGATCCGCTTCGTGACGGCGGGCGCGCCGCTGGGCCGTGTGACGGGTACGCGGCCCATCCGTACGGGCGTGCTGCTCGGCGCGTGAGCCAACGGGGACTTTAGGCGCATAAAGTTCGCGCGCCAGCGTTCAGCCGCTGTTGCAGGGGACGCGCGGCGCAGCGCGGCTTTGTGCGCATAAAGCCGCGTCGAGCACACCGACGCGGGCGCGACGCACAGCGCTAGCCATCCCGCGAGCCAGTCGGCCAGCCGTTTCGCAAGCCGTTCGGCGAACTATTCGGCAAGCCATTCGTCTCGCCGCGCGGCATCGCTTCGACACATCAGGCCACCTTGAACCGCTCGGCCGGTGCATTGCGCGACAGATTCGGCCCGAGCGCCGCGCGCGTGGACTCGAACGCCTGCCAGTCCGCGTAGTTCGGCAGCGACGGAATCGTCGCCAGTTCGCCCTGGTCGAAGCCGACCAGCGACGCATCCACCATCTTTTCCGCCGACATCACGATGCCTTGGTCGAGATGCTCGACGGGCACGCCAGCGACGTCCCAGAACTCGGTGCGCGTCGCGCCGGGCATGACTGCCTGCACCTTGATGCCCTTGCTGGCCAGTTCGTGATGCAGCGACTGCGTGAAAGCCAGCACGAACGCTTTCGTGCCGCCGTAGACGCCGTTCAGAATCTCCGGCGCGATGGCCACGATCGAAGCGATGTTGATGATGCTGCCGCCGCCGCGCGCGACGAAGCCGGGCGTGACCGCATACGTGAGCCGCGTCAGCGCGACGACGTTCAGCTTGATCATCGCTTCCATTGCATCGACGTTCGCGTCCAGCAGCGGCGCAGCCGCACCGACACCGGCGTTGTTCACCAGCATCGAGATGCTGGCGTCCGTGCGCAGCACGTTCTCGATGCGGCGAATATCGGCGTCCTGATTCAGATCGGCCGTGACGATTTCGACCGAGCGGCCCGTTTCGTTGGAGATCCGCGTTGCCAGTTGTTCGAGGCGCGCGCGGTTGCGGGCGACGAGAATCAGGTCGTAGCCGCGACGCGCGAGGCGGTCCGCATAGATCGCGCCGATGCCGGTCGAGGCGCCCGTGACGACAGCCGTGCCGAGGTTCGCTGCAGCGTTGGAAGAATTCGACATATCAATGCTCCTGAGTAAGTGGATGCGGGCGACGTCGCGTCGTCTGCATGGACCCAAGATTAGGTGCATACTCGCATGGCCTCAATGTCATAGATGCCACTTTTTCAGACATCGCTGGAGTGAAAGCATGTTGCGCGTCGGAATCGTTCTTTTCCCCGGTTTCCAGGTGATGAATCTCGGCATGACCAGCGTGCTGGAGTTCACGAACCGCGAGCTGGCCGAGCCGTTATACGAATTCGTGCTGCTGTCCGAGCACGGCGGGCCGGTGCCGTGCTCGTCGGGCTTTGCCGTCTCCACCCAGCCCTTCGACGACAGCCGCTACGACACGATCCTCGTCGTCGGCGACAACGACCTGGCGCCGTCGCCGCCGTCGCTGATCGACTTCCTGAAACGCTCGGCGCCGTCCGCGCGGCGCGTCGCGGCAGCCTGCACGGGCGCGTTTCATCTCGCCGAAGCGGGTCTGCTCGACGGGCGGCGGTCCACGACGCACTGGTACTACGCGGACGAAATGCGCAAGCGCTATCCCGCCGTGAAAGTCGAGGAAGACCGCATTTTCATCATCGACAACGACATGTGGACGTCGGCGGGCATGACGGCGTGCATCGACCTCGCGTTGGCGTTCGTCGAAAAGGATGCGGGCGTCGAACTCGCGCGACACGTCGCGCGCAAGCTGGTCGTGTACCACCGTCGCGCGGGCGGGCAGTCGCAATTTTCCGCGCTGCTCGAACTCGAGCCGAAGTCGGACCGCATTCAGACGGCGCTGTCTTACGCGCGACGCAACCTGAACACGCCACTTTCCGTCGAGCAGCTCGCCGACGCCGCGCATCTGAGTCCGCGCCAGTTCACGCGCGCGTTCCGCGCGGAAACGGGGCAGACGCCTGCAAAGGCTGTCGAGCGGCTGCGCGTCGAGGCGGCGCGCCTGATGCTCGAGACAGGGCGGCATGGCGTCGACGTGGTCGCGCGCGACACGGGCTTCGGCGATCGCGAGCGCATGCGCAGGGCGTTCTTGCGCGCATACGGCCAGCCGCCACAAGCGATCCAGCGCATGACGCGCGGCATCGAATGATCCCGCGTTCGTCCGACCATCGGCATCGGCTTGCACCACACGCCGAGCGCTCGGATGGGCTGCTCCGCATTGCTCTGCACGACAAGGCCGGCAAGCGGCGCTGGTAGCCCATTCATTACCGCGCGTTTTTGCCTGCTGAAAAAGGAACGGCTCGCCATCGTCGATGGCGAGCCGTTTGAATCGGGCGTCGGGTTGTGTCGCGTCGCGACGCGTTCAGATGTTCAGCTTCGAGACCTTGGTGCCCGACAGCGAGACGTCGCCCATCAGACCGGAATTCGTCAGGACGATGGCCTCGACAGGCGCGGTGGCCGTCGACGTGTCGATTGCGCCATTCGCGCCGACCTTGATGAGCGCCACGGACGCATCGGCGCCGGCGGACCAGCCCTTCGCATTGCGGAACTGGTCGAGTGCCTCCTGCGTCATGAAGAGGAAGATGACTGCCTTCGACTGCGCGCCCGCCTGCAGGCCGAACGAGCCGGACACCGTGCTGTAGTAGCCCGCCGTAGCGCCGCCGACGCGCAGCGCGCCTTCGCCATACTGCCCGCCGACGATGAAGCCCACCTGCAGCACGGAAGGAAATACGAGCACGCCGCGCGCCTTGCCGACCAGTTCGCGCGAGCCCTGAACGCTCGTGTAGAGCTTCGCCAGCGCGCCGTCGACGCTGGCGTCGATCGATTGACGCTTGGACATGTCGGTGGCGGCGGATTCGCCGCTGCTTTTCGTCGTGGTACAGCCCGACATCAGCAGACCACCCCAGGCGAGTGCAGCAACACTTGCTGTCACGAAGTGTCGTCTTTGCATTGTCGTTCTCCGTCTATCAAGTATTGAAGGAAGGCGCGTTGATACGCGTGATCTCGCGCATGCGCAGCAGTTGCGCTTCTCTCACCAATATCAGAAAACGTGTTGCAGTTGTGCGTACGCCATCCACATCATTCGAACTTGCGCATGCGCCATGCGAACGATGTGGGACCACATCGAAGAATGCGTGTATCGGGGAGCGCAACGGAGCGCGTGATCGTTGACGAAAAGAAGCCGCATGAAGCATGCGTCTGCAGACACACGGACACCTCCATACGCGCTGCGCGAGCCCGGCGCGCCCGCGCACCTGCAGCATCTCGTCTTCGCCCATGCCGCCCGCCGCCAGCGCACGCCGCGCCGCGACGCGAAAAAATCGCCGCAATGTGCGGCGATTGTCGGGGCTTTATCGACCGGTTCGCGCGCTGCGCGCCCCTCATTGTGGCGACGCTGCCGTGCCCGACGCGGGCGATGCGGCGATCGCGGGCGCGTTGTCGGCGGCGATGGCGGGCGCGGCGGATAGTTCTTTCGCGGGCGCCGTTTGCTGCGGCGCGGCGGCGATTTCGTGCGCGGGTGTCGCCGCGGCGACGGGCGTCGATGGCTGCGAGACGACCGCCTGCGCAGGCGACGCAGCCGCCGACCGAGACCCAGCCGCCGGCACGATCACAGGCGCCGCGTTGCTGCCGGGCGCGGCGGGCAGCGTCGTGACGACCAGCGCGGGAGCAGGCGCGGGTGGCGGCAGCGGTGTTGCGTCGACGGTGTTACCAGGCACGGGCGCGCTGCGCACAACGTTCGCCAGATAGTGGCCGACGAGATCGAAGAAGCGGTCGTAGAACTTGCCCGCCTGGATCGTCTCGCTGGAAATCTTCACCATCGCGTCGCTATTCGAGCGGATGGGCAGCGACAGCGAGCCGAGCACGCTCAGTCCGACGCTCGCCGACGTATCGCTCTTCTTCAGCGCATAGCCGTTCTGCACCGCGTTCGCGTAGATGATGCTGCTGTTGGTCGCATCGTCGCCCGCCGTGCAGACGATGTGAAACTCGACGGTGAAGTGCGAGTCGCTGGCGGGCTGGAAATTCTTCGTGGCGTCGACGGTATCGGGACGCACGAGCGTCGTCATGTAGCCCTGGCTCAGCAGCGCGCGGCGCGCGCCTTCGCAGGCTTCGGCGCTCGTGACGTCGAATGTGCGCGTGTAGGGGCTTGCACCGCTGCTGGAGAAGTCTTCCTGCAGCTTCGCCTTCGGCGGCGACGTGCAGGCGCCGAGCGCAACGAGCGCGGGCAGGATCAACGCGAGAGCAAGTCGGGGCGGGCGGCTGAACATGATGGAGAAACGAACGACGAGCATCGGACGGCAAGCATTGTAGTGCGGTTTGCAGCGAGCCGTTATGACAGCCGCTGGCAACGCCGCGCGGCGTGCAGGCGCGCGGCGCCGTCGGCAAAACGGGGCGCGGACGCTCGCCCGCGCCGCGCAAGGCGGGCGCACGGCAGGCCCAAGGCACGCACGTTCGCTTACGGATTATTTCGAACGCGGGGCGCGATGCTTTCGCGCGACAACATTCGCACGCACGCACCACCCACGTGCGCGCTCAGCTCACCCAGCTTTGCGCCGTGCGCGGCAATTCGACGGTAAAGACGGTACCGATCACACCATCGGACTGGCCCATGACCTTGCCGCCATGCATGTGCACGATCTTGTCGACGATGTGCAGTCCGAGCCCGAGCCCTTCCCGCGGCTTTTGGCCCAGCTTGTTCGAACCGAACGGCTCGAACAGATGCGGAAGGACGTTGGCGGGAATGGCGCCGCGATTGCTGACCGTCAATCTGATCCGGTTCGCTTCGTCGGCGTCGATATCGACGGCGATCGGGCTGTCCTGCGCGCCATGCTGCAGCGCATTGCTGATCAGATTCGAAATGGCTTGCCACAGCAGATCGGTGTCCCACGTGCCCGTCGCGTTGCCGCGCGCCGTCAGCTTGATGTGGCTCGCGCGCTCGTGCGCGGCGAACTCTTCGATCACGGCGCGGCAGAGCGCTGAGAGGTCGCTCGCGCGCGGCTGCAACTGCATGCGGCCGCCTTGCAGGCGCGCGAGATTGAGCAGCTGATGCACCATCCGCGACATGCGCAGCGAGCTGTTGCGGATGCGGCCCGCGACCGTCGCCGACTGTTCGTCGGCGGCGTTGCGCATCAGAAATTCCGCCGACGCGAGCACCGTGCCGAGCGGCGTGCGCAGATCGTGGCCGAGCACGGCCATCAGCATTTCGTTGGCTTCGAGCAGCTGGCGCGTGGCGAGCAGTTGATCGGCGAGTTGCCGCTTGTGCTGTTCCAGTTGCACGAACACGTCGACCTTCGATTGCAGGATGCGCGGATCGAACGGTTTGTGAAGGAAATCGACGGCGCCCGCTTCGTAGCCGCGAAACGTGCGCGACGTGTCTTCCGTCGTCGCCGTCAAAAAGATGATGGGCACATGCGACGTGCGCGGGCTGCCGCGCATCAGCGACGCCAGCTCGAAGCCGCTCATGCCGGGCATGTTGACGTCGAGAATCGCGAGCGCGGCTTCGTGCTTGAGCAGCAGATCGAGCGCAGCCGTCCCCGAGTTCGCGACCAGCAGTTCGACGCCCGGACGCGCCAGCAAGGCTTCGAGTGCCGTGATGTTATGGGCGATGTCGTCGACGATCAGAATATTGACGGGCGAGTTCGTCATCTCATGGTTCTAGTGTGTGGCTTGCAAACCGGCAAGCCGGCGGGCCATCTGGGTTGGAGAAAGCACTTCGTCGGCGGCGCCGCGCTGGATCGCCGCGCGCGCATCGTCGCGCAGATCGCCGTGAGCGGGTCCTGCACCCACGCGAGGCCGCCCATCGCGCGGATCACTTCGAGGCCGTGCGCGCCGTCGTCGTTGGCGCCCGACAGCAGGATGCCGAGCAGCCGGTCGCCGTACGCGTGCGCCGCCGATTCGAACAGCACGTCGATGGACGGGCGCGAATAGCGCACCGTCGAATCGATCGACGCGCTCGTGCTCGTCGTCGACGAGCATGTGGTACGCGGGCGGCGCGACATGCACGCGGCCGGGCAAGGCGGGCTCGCCCGCGTCCGGCTCGACGACGGGCAGCGCGCAGCGATACGCGAGCATCTCGGCGAGGCAGCTCGGCGAGTCGGGCGGCACGTGCGTGACGATCAGCACGGCGACGCGAAACGACGCGGGCAGCGCGGGCAGCAGCACGTTCAGCACTTCGATGCCGCCCGCCGACGCACCGATCGCGACGGCCTCGAACGCGCGCGCGTCCATCGGCGCGGCGCTGCCTTGGGGCGAAGGTCGGTGAGGGGTGCTCATGCGTCGTCGCTCATGCGTCGTCGATATCGGTCGAAGTGATGTGTCAAAGGCTAGCGCTTCTGATAGATGCGCTCGCGTTCGCGGAATTCGTCGAATGCATCGTGCTGGTCCGAAAAACGCAGACTCTCCTTGCTGCCGAGGCCGAGAAAACCGCGCCGCACGAGCGTGTCCTTGAACAGCCCGATGGCGCGGTTCTGCAGCGCGCGGTCGAAATAGATCAGAACATTGCGGCACGACACGAGATGCGCTTCGAGAAACACTTCATCCGTCGACAGGCTGTGGTCGGCGAACACCACGCGCTCCTTCAGCGAGCCCGCGAAGCGCGCGCCGCCGTAGGCCGCATGATAGTAGTCGGACAGCGAGCGCTTGCCGCCCGCCGCCAGATAGTTGCGCGTGAAGCCCGCGACGCGCTCCAGCGCGTAAATGCCCGCTTCGGCGCGCGCGAGCGCCTCGGGATTGATGTCGGTCGCGTAGAAGAGCGTGCGCTCCATCAGGCCCGCTTCGTCGAACAGGATTGTCAGCGACCACAACTCCTCGCCCGTGCTGCATCCCGCCACCCACACCTTGATCGACGGATAGGTTTGCAGCACGGGCAGCACGTGGTCGCGCAGCGCGCGGAAATAGGCGGGGTCGCGGAACATGTCGCTGACCTGCACCGTCAGGTAGTGAAAGAGCCGCACGAAGTCCGCTTCGCTGCGCATGATGCGATCCTGCAACTGCGACAGCGTGGTGACGCCGAACTCCTGGAGTGCCTGCACGAGCCGACGCCGCAGCGACGACATCGAATAGTGACGGAAGTCGTGCTGGTACTTCAGGTAAATCGCATCCAGCAGCAGCTTCAACTCGATGTCGAAGTCGTGCATCCGTTGCGGCGAATCGTCGTAGGAGATGCGGCTCATGTCTCGCTCTTGCCGTTACAGTGCCGTCAGCGCTGCCGCAGCCACACGCGGCACAGCGAGATCAGCTTGTCGACGTCGATCGGCTTCGAGATGTAGTCGTCGGCGCCTGCTTCGAGACAGCGCAAGCGGTCCTGCGCCATCGCCTTCGCCGTCAGCGCGATGATGGGCAGATGCGCAAAGCGCGCGTCGTTGCGGATGTGCGAGATCGCCGTCAGGCCGTCCATCTCCGGCATCATGATGTCCATCAGCACCAGGTCCACTTCGCGCCCGCTGTTCAGCGCTTCGAGTGCTTCCCGTCCGTTGCGTGCGATGTCGAGCTTCGCGCCGAGCGGCTCGATCACGTGCGACAGCGCGAAGATATTGCGCACGTCGTCTTCGGCGAGCAGGATCGTGCGGCCTTCGAAGTGGTTGTCGCGCTGGCGCACGGTGCGCAGCATGCGCTGCTGTTCCGGCGCGAGCGACGATTCCACGCTATGCAGGAACAGCGTCACTTCGTCGAGCAGACGCTCCGGCGACTTCGCTCCCTTGATGATGATCGATTTCGAATAGCGGCGCAGGCGGTGTTCTTCGTCGCCCGACAGCATGCGGCCCGTGTAGACGATCACGGGCATCGCCTGATGCGCGACGTCGGCGGCGAGCTGTTCGAGCAGATCGTAGCCCGTGCCGTCGGGCAGCGCGAGGTCGGTCACGACGCAGTCGAAAAGCGTCGCGGACAGCTGTTCGAGCGCGCCCGCGAGCGTCGCGACGGCGACGATCTCCGTCGTCTCGCTTTGCAGCAGCGCGCGAATGCTTTCGCGCATCGCGGCGTCGTCCTCGATCACCAGCACGCGTTTCATACGCTGCTGCAAGCGGCTTTCCAGACGGCGGATCGCCGCTTCGAGCGTGGTGCGCGCGGTCGGCTTCAGCGTGTAGCCGACGGCGCCCAGATGCAGCGCCTTTTCCGCGTGATCGGTCGCGGACACGATGTGAATCGGGATGTGGCGCGTCGCGGGATCATTCTTCAGCCATTCGAGCACCGTCAGGCCCGAGCGGTCGGGCAAGCCCACGTCGAGCAGCACGGCCGTCGGCTGCATGTCGCGCACGAGCGTCAGGCCCGTCGTTGCGTCGACGGCATGGACGAAGTCGAAGTCGAGTTCGTGCGTGAGATCGCGCAGGATTTCGGCGAAGGCCAGATCGTCCTCGATCGCGAGAATCAGGCGGCTTTCGTGGCGGCGCGCATGGCGGTCGTCAGCGAGCGAGGCAGGCGCGTCAGCGAGCGAGGCAGGCGCGTCAGCGGGCGAGGCAGGGGCGTCGGCGGGCGCGGTTTCGGCGACGGACTGCGAGGCGGGCGAAGCTGCGGGGCGTGCGGACGAAGCAGGATGCAAAGCAGGATGCATCAGCGGCGCGGCGGCCCGTGTTGGATGCGCCGCTTCGGCCACTTCGGCTTCCCCGGGCCGCAGCGGCAGCCACAGCGTGAACACGCTGCCCTTGCCGGGCTCGCTCGCGACGCTGACGCGCCCGCCCAGTAGCCGCGCGAACTCGCGCGAGATCGACAGGCCGAGGCCGCTGCCGCCGTAGTGGCGGCTCGTCGAGCCGTCCGCCTGCTGGAACGCTTCGAAAATCAGTTCGAGCTTGTCGGCGGCGATGCCGATGCCCGTGTCGCGCACGTCGAAGCGCAGCGCGTCCATGTCGCTGGCGGCGACCGTCAACGCGACTTCGCCGCGCTCGGTGAACTTCAGCGCATTCGACAGCAGATTGCGCAGAATCTGCGTGACGCGCTGGCCGTCGGTGACGATGGTGTCGGGCGCGCCCGGCGCGCGCGACACCGAAAGCGCGAGCGACTTCGTTGCCGCCATCGGCTCGAACATTTCGCGCAACGATTGCAGCATCGAATCGACGGCCACCGGTTCGTTGTCAATCACGATCTGGCCCGCCTCGACTTTCGACAGATCGAGAATGTCGTTGATGAGCACGAGCAGGTCGCTGTTCGACGCGTGGATCGTTTCCGCGTAGCGCACCTGTTCTTCCGTGAGATTGCCCGTGCGGTTCTCCTGCAAAAGGCGCGCGAGAATCAGCGAGCTGTTCAGCGGCGTGCGCAGTTCGTGCGACATGTTCGCGAGAAACTCGGACTTGTAGCGGCTCGACTGTTCAAGGCGCGCGGCATTCGCGGCAAGCTCGTCCTGCGCTTCGAGCAGGTCGGCTTTCTGGCGCTCCAGACGCTTCGCGTAATCCTCGAGCTGCACGTTGGTCTGCTCGAGTTCCGCCTGCTGCGTTTCGAGGCGCGATTGCGATTCGACCAGTGCACGGCCGCGTTCCTCGAGCCCTTCGTTCGACACGCGCAGTTCTTCCTGCTGCACCTGCAACTCTTCGTTCAACTGCTGCGTTTCGGCGAGCGCGTCCTGCAGGCGCTCGCGATACAGCGCGGCTTCGATGAAATCGCCCATGCTGTTGGCGATCAGTTGCAGAAATTCGTGATCGCGTGGCCCGATGCTGCGCATGAAGCCGAGCTCGACCACGCCATTGACGACGCCGTCGTTCTCGACGGGCAGCACGACGAGATTGCGCGGCTTGCTCATGCCCGTGCCCGAGACCACTTTCACGTAGTCGTCGGGGACGTCGTTCAACACGAGCGTGCGCCGCGACGCGGCCGCCTGGCCGACGAGGCTTTCGGCGTCGCGGAACGAGCGCGTCGCGATCTCGCTTTCGTGGCTGAAGCCGTAGGTCGCGATGCGTTTCAGGCTGCCCGAGGCGCGGTCGCGCGCGTACAGCGCCGCGACGGCAACGTCGAGGTATTGCGAAAGAAAGTCGAGGATGGCGCGGCCGACGAGGGGCGGCGTCGACTGGCCCACCACCTTCTCCGCGAGCAGGCGCTGCCCCGAGCGCAGCCACACCTGCTGCTGCAAGACTTCCGTGTGCTCGGCCTGGCGCGCGAGCACGCCGTTATACGCTTCGGACAGATTGACGAGGTCGCGCCGTCCGCGCCACGCAATCACGCCGCTGATCGACAGGCTCACGAAAAGAAACACGCCGACCAGCAGCGCCGTGACGCTGCGCGCATTGCTGGAACGCTGCGCGCGCAGCGCGTCTTCGACACCGAGGAACTGCCCGAATAGCCGCCGCGTTTCGTCGAACTCGATCTTGCCGCGACCGCTTTTCACTTGCGCCGTGTAATCCATGTTGCGGCGGCGCAGATCGATCATTTCCTGCGCGAACTGGTCCCAGTGCTGCTGTACGCCATGAATGCGCCGCAGTTGTTCGACTTGCGACGGGTTATCGGACACGAGTTGCATCAGCGAGTCGATCTCGGTTTCAAACCGCGGCTGACCGAGCTGATACGGCGCGAGAAAAGTCTCGTCGCCCGTAATCAGAAAGCCGCGCAATGCGGACTCGCGATCGACGGCAAGCCGCAGCATTTCATTTGCGTCGCCGATCACGCGCTCGGAGTGTTCGACCCAGCTGATCGTACTGACGAGGTACGCTATCAGCGCGACGAACAGCGTCATCATGACCACGCCGAGCATGAGCGGCAGCCCGATATTGCGGCGAATGATGCGACGAAAACTGATCTGGTCGACGGCGGCAGGCGCGGTCATTTTTGCCGCGCCGTCGGCTGTCTCATGTGTTGGATTCGGCATTTCTGACTGAATAAAACGAGAGCGTCTTGAGTTATCGCCGGGATGGTCGACTGCATGGCGATACCTGGCTGTCGTCATGCATATCGTTGTGTCGTCAAGCATTGGAAGTATCACATGGCGACGGGCGGTCGTGGCGCGTCCGGCGCCGCGCAACACATATCACGCCGATAAAAACGACAAGGCCGCGCGCAAAAACGACTGCGCGCGGCCAGTGCAATCAGATGAAGTTGCAGCGAGGCTTACTGACTCGCGCCTTGTCCGATACCCGCTTTCTTCTCCGCGTTCTGAATGTCCTGCGGATAATTCGGGTCGTTGGCCGTGGGCTTGTAGCCCGCGTCTTCGAGCTTCTTCAATTCGGCATTCTTCTTCGCGCGCGCTTCCTTGCGGGCCTGCTTGCGCTGCTCCTTGGTCGGCTTCGCTGCTGATGCGGCGGCGCCCGTCGCGCCCGTGTCGGTTTGCGCGAATGCAGGCGCGATCGCGCCGACACCGAGCGCGGCCGAAGCGAAGAGAACGATCAGTTTTCTGGTGATAGGCATTTTCCTTCTCCTTGAGGATGACGCGTTGAATGCGCCCGGCGATCGATTCCGCACGCGCGGCCTGGCACGGGACCCATTCGCCCCACAAAATGGGCGTCGGGTGAATCCAATGTAGCCGACACGCACGGATCGCGCCTGGCAAGGCTGGACCGGTAGAATCCGCGAACATGTCACGCTGTTTCTGCAGACAGAAGCGCAATCGCCATTCCGCTCGCAAGCGAGCGAACTGCAACCGCCATTCCGATTTCGAGCAGATAACCGAATGGCAGCCCGATTGCAACTGAATCGCAACTGAATCGCATTCGAAGGAGACCCGCATGTCCGTTGCTGCCATCGTCTATCGCGGCGATATCGTCGAGAACACGCATGTCGCGCACGTCGCCGTTGTCGATACGGACGGCGCGTTGTTATATGCGTACGGTGACCCCGCGCGCTTCACGCTGGCGAGATCGGCGGCCAAGCCTGCGCAGGCGCTCGCCGTGGTCGAAACGGGCGCGCTCGAACGCTGCCGGTTGGACGACGCGGATCTGGCGCTGATGTGCGGCTCGCACAGCAGCGAAGACCGGCATATCGAACGCGCGCGCAGCATGCTCGCGAAGGCGCAGGCGAGCGAGGCCGATCTGCGTTGCGGCGGCCATCCGCCTATTTCGGATGCCGTCTGGCGCGAGTGGATCAAGCGCGATTTCGTGCCGGGCGCCGTGTGCAGCAACTGTTCGGGCAAGCACGCGGGCATGCTGGCGGGCGCGCGGGCGATCGGCGCGGCGCTCGCGGACTATCACCTGCCCGAGCACCCGTTGCAGGCGCTCGTGAAGCGCACGGTCGCACAGGCCTGCGATCTGCCCGACGAAGGCGTGCAATGGGCCGTCGACGGCTGCAATCTGCCGACGCCCGCGTTCCCGCTCGATCGGCTCGCGCGGCTCTACATGAAGCTCGCGCGCGCCGCCGACGGTCACGCCTCGGCGCAGCCGGAACGCAACGCCGCGCTCGCGCGCATTTATCGCGCGATGACGTCGCATCCGGACATGGTCGCGGGCGAGGGCCGTTTCTGCACGGTGTTGATGAGCGCGCATCGCGGCGCGCTGGTCGGCAAGGTGGGCGCGGACGCGAGCTATGCGATCGGCGTGCGTGCGTCGGCGCAGACGGCGAAGCTCGGCGCCAAGGGCGCGCTCGGCATCGCGGTCAAAGTGGAGGACGGCAACCAGGCGGTGCTCTACGCGATCGTCGCGGCGCTGCTCGACAAGCTCGGCATCGGCGACGACGACACGCAGCGCGCGCTCGATCCGTTCCGCCTGCAAACGATGCGCAACACCGTCGGCCTCGCAACCGGCCGCGTCGACGTGACATTGACGCTCACCAGCGCCCGCGAGACGACAGGCGCCTAGCTCGACGACTGGCTGTCGCTGTCGTTGCCTTTATCGTTGCCGGGAGGATCGAACATCGCCTGGCACTTCGGCGACAGCTTGTCGTAGTGCTCTTTCATGCAGGCTTCGATCTTCGCCTTGTTGGGAATATGGGTCGCGCAGAACTTGATCGCGTCGTGTTTGCAGGCTTTGGTCTGCTCGTCGCGCGTGGCGGCCGCTGCGGCGCTCGCAGCCGTCACGCATAGAGCAAGCAGGAGTAGCGATGGGAGCTTCATTGCCAGGTCCATGTCGAAGTGAATGCGCAAGTTGAGCAAAGTTGAGCAAGTTGAGTAAAGCAGCCCAGGCATCGACGATCAAGCAAAAAACGAACCCAACGCGGCACGCCGCACGCATGATGCCCGCCCGCGATCCGTGCCCATTGGGGAAGGCGCCGCGCGTTCCCCATGCTATGCTTGCAGAGCCCGCACGGGCACTTCATCGGCAACGCCCTGGCGCCTCGTCCGCTCGAAGCCTCTTCCGCGGCGGGAACGGTACAGCTATCCGCATACGCACGCCCACAACAAATACATCATGGACTACCGGCATCTTCAGAAACGCAAAAGCCTGCATGCGCGGATCGTGCAGGAACTCGGCATCGAAATCGTGAGCGGCCGTCTCGTGCCCGGCGAGCGTTTGCCCGCCGAAGCAACGCTGTGCGAGAAATATGGCGTGAGCCGCCCCGTGCTGCGCGAAGCAACGCGCGTGCTGGTGGCAAAAGGGCTGGTGATTTCAAAGCCGCGCGTGGGCAGCGTCGTGCGCAAGCGCGAAGAGTGGCACATGCTCGACCCCGATGTGCTGTACTGGACGCTCAACAGCATTCCCGAAGGCGAGTTCTTTCTGTCGCTGATGACAGTGCGCCGCATCATCGAGCCGGCTGCGGCGGCGCTCGCCGCGACGGCGGCCACGGATGAAGACCTCGCGCGCATCGGCTCCGCGTACGACCGCATGGAGCACGCGCAAAGCGCTGGCGATCTGCTGGAGCCGGACCTCGAATTTCACCGCGCGATCATGGCCGCGACGCACAACGACATGCTCGCCTACATCGGCAACATGATGTCGCTCGCGCTGACGGAATCGATCAAGCTGACGAGCCGCCATCCCGACACGCACGCGCTGTCGCTGCCGCGTCACAAGGCGATCCTTACCGCGATCCTGAATCGCGATGCGCTTGGCGCGCGTCAGGCGAGCCTTGTGCAGCTAGAAAACGCACGCGCCGACGCCGATACGATCCTCGGCATCGGCACGCAGGCGTGATCTGACCTGAACGGCGCGCTGGCGCGCGGCGTTCAGTGTTCGGCTTCAGCTTGCGGCGTTCAGCGCCTTAGTGCGAATGCGCGGGCACTTCCGCGCCGCGGCAACCCACCAGGAAATCGAAATCGCAGCCCTGATCGGCCTGCAATACGTGGTCGATGTAGAGATTGCGATAGCCGCTTGCATCGGCGGGATTGCGTTGCTGCGTTTCTTTCCAGTCGGCGAGTCGCGCCGTCATTTCCTTCTCGTCGATATCGACGTGCAGACGCCCCGCGTCGCAATCCAGTTCGATCCAGTCGCCGTCGCGCACCACGGCAAG